>VGXD01000051.1 GCA_016873525.1 Nitrospira sp.
GGCGTGATCACTAGGTCTGAGGTTGTGGCCTCGCTCGGCTCGCCGGACCGGGTCATCCAGGTCAACGGGCAGGAGATCTTCCAGTACTATCGCTACGACATCAAGGCCAAGGGCCTGTTTTTGATCATCCTGAATTTTTCGCGGTTCAACATCAAGAGCGACGACCTATACATCTTTATCGACAAGAACGGAGTGGTGAACGAAGTGGTCTTCGGCAGACGCACCGATCGGCTGGAGTTCCAGTTCTGGCCCTTCGGCGAGTAAAGAGGGCTAGGGGCGAGAGGACGCGGCAATGGGCGAACGAAATGCAAGGGGTCAGACGATCGGCTTGTGCCGTGTGCTTCTTGCCGCGTGCCTCGCGTCCTTGGTTCTGTCCGGCTGCGGACTGGCCAGCTTCACCAGGCTCTCGCTCAACGATCCGATCACGCCGGAAGACGTTTCGTTTATTGCCCCGGGCAAGACGACCTTGGCGGAGGTCGTCGCCAAACTTGGCACGCCCGATGAGGTGGTCAGTTTGGATGAGGCCGGCGCCGTGGCCTTCTATCACTTCCTCGACGCCAAATATACCCGCATCAATTATGGCTGGCCGCTTCAGTTCGTGTCGCCGGCGCGGGTCGATATGATTTTGGCCGGTGGGGGGCTGGCGACCGATGTCTTTCAGGTGAAGTTCGATTCCCAGTGGGTCGCCCAGCAACAGGCTTTCGCCGAACATGTCCATGCCGGTCAGCATCGGCTCTGGCCGTTCAGAGAGAATTAGCCCCAAGGTTGTTGCGACCCCGTCATCCCGCTATAATGGCCCGACATGGGACCATCGCGGGCCAATCGAGCCAAACTTCTCAAAACCATCCTGCAATCGCATGCCTACCGTCGAGCCGATCAAGACTCGGAATTTTTAAACCGCGAAGCGCTGCGGCCCGTCCGCCTGCAACTGGAACTGCTGAAGCCGGAATTGATCCAGCAGGACGAGGGCATCCACTCCACGGTCGTCGTGTTCGGCAGTTCGCGCCTGACCGAGCCGGCCGAGGCCAAGCGTGAACTGGCCCAGGCGAAGGCCAAGCTGGCGAAGAAACCTCACGACCCGGAGCGAAAACGAGCCCTGGCCGTTGCGCAGCGCCGGCTGGCGCTGTCGTCCTACTACGACGAAGCGCGAAAGTTCGGGCGTCTGGTGTCGTCGGTCTGTCAGATGGGCGGACGTTGCGAGTACGTGGTGGTCACAGGCGGAGGCCCGGGCATTATGGAGGCGGCGAACCGAGGCGCCGCGGATGTCGGCGCCAAGTCCATGGGACTCAACATCACGCTGCCGCAAGAGCAGGAGCCCAATCCCTACATCACCCCGGCCCTCTGTTTTCAGTTCCGCTACTTTGCGCTGCGCAAAATGCATTTCCTGCTCCGTGCCCGCGCGCTGGTGGCCTTCCCCGGCGGCTTCGGCACGATGGACGAGCTGTTCGATGCGCTGACGCTGCTGCAGACCGGGAAGGCCGTCGGGGTCGTCATCGTGCTGGTGGGCCGTGCCTTTTGGGATCGGCTCATCAATTGGCCCATGCTGGTGGAGGAGGGCTTGATCAGCCCGGACGACCTGAACCTCATCCACTATGCCGAAACGGCCCAGGAGGCCTGGGACGTCATTGCCGCCAGCCGGCAGACTGGCCCCTCCAGATGAAAATTTCCTTCCATGGCGCGGCTCGGTCTGTGACCGGCAGCCGTCACCTGGTCCAGTCCGGCGGGACGAGCGTCCTGCTGGACTGCGGGCTCTTCCAGGGACGGCGCGAAGAATCGGACCGTCGAAACCGCGATCTCGGCTTCGATCCCAAGTCGGTGCACGCCGTGCTCCTCTCCCATGCCCACATCGACCACTCCGGCGCGCTTCCGGCTCTGGCCAAACGAGGGTTTTCCGGCAAGGTGCATGCGACCGGGGCGACGGCGGATTTGACCGAGATGATGCTGGAAGATTCCGCGCATATCCAGGAGAGCGACTGCGAGTATGTCAATAAGAAGGAACGGCGCAGGGGGAAGGACTGCCGCCGGCCGTTCTACGATACGGACGATGTGCGGACCATCGCCAGGCGATTCGTCGGGCTCCGCTATGGCGACGTCGTCTCGGTGCAGCCGCGCCTCAAGGCGTCCTTCCACGATGTCGGGCACATCCTGGGCTCGGCGGCCATTCGGCTCACGGCGAAGGCCGGGGGGACCACGACCACCCTTCTCTTTTCTGGGGACTTGGGCCGCAAACAGATGATGCCGATCTTGCGGGACCCGGAAGCCCCGCCTTCCTGCGACGCGCTGATCATCGAATCCACCTATGGCGACCGGCTCCACAGCGAAAGCCGGGAAGCCGCCACGCAGAAGGTCCAGGCGATGGTGGCGCGCGCGGTCGCCAACCGGAGCAAGATCATCGTGCCGGCTTTTGCGGTGGGGCGGACGCAGGATCTCGTCATGTGGATCAAGGAACTCGTCAAGGAGGGACGAATCGAGCCGTTGCCGATCTATATCGACTCTCCGATGGCGACCAAGGCCACCGAGATCTTCCGGCGGCATCCGGAGTGCTACGACGAAGAGACCTACCGGATCTTAACCTCCGAAGGCGATCCCTTCGTGGCCCGCTACATCCACTATGTGTCGTCGGTTCAGGAGAGCCAGAAGCTGAACAAGATGAAGGGGCCCTGTGTCATTATCTCGGCTTCCGGCATGTGCGAAGGCGGACGCGTGATCCACCACCTCAAGCACGCGATCCAGGACGAGGCGAACATCGTGGCCATCGTGGGGTTTCAAGCCGAGCATACGCTGGGGCGGAAGCTGGTGGAAGGCTGGGACACGGTGCCGATCTTCGGCGTGCCGACGCCCAGACGAGCCCAGGTGGTCCGGTTCAACGGACTCTCCGCCCATGCGGATCGGGACGATCTCTTGGCCTATGTCCGGGCGATCACGCCCTCGCCGGCGACGGTCTTCGTCGTGCACGGGGAGGAAAAGCAATCCTGCTCGCTGGCCGCGGCGCTCCAGGCCGAGCATCCCCGCATGGACGTGATCGTGCCGGAACCGGGCTCCACCCATGACCTCTAACGTCAGGGAGCAGCCATGAGCGCAAAACCGTCCAATTGGATCGTCGAGACCGGCCAAATTTGGAAACTCTACGTGGCCGTGGCCGGTTTTACCGGGACGCTGCTCTGTTTCACCCTCGGCATTTTTTCACTGAGCACCGGTGGGGGCCGGTTTCTGGCTCTCATCGCTTGCGGGCTTTTCCTGGGCTGCGCCACCTTCCTGTGGTTTACGATGGTGCTGCGCTGTCCCCACTGCGCCAATAAATTGGTGTGGACGATGGTGTCCAGCCGTCCGCACAGTTCCTGGGTCGTGGACCTGGCGGCATTGGAATGTTGTCCGGCCTGCGGCGGCCGACTCGACCGTCTTTCGTGAAGGAGCACGCATGACAGGACTAGAGGGACGATCGATCGGGAACCACAGGGCTCGTGCGGCAGCAACGGCGCTGCTCCTCACGATGGTGTCGTTCACGGCCTTCGACTCTTCAGCCAACGGCGCCGGTGACTCGGCCCGGTCCGACGGCCCCAGGCTGCGTGTGAGGGAATTGGGGGTTGCCGTGGGCCGCTACCAGCCTGGTCCGAACAACGCCATCACCGATGTGGAGGGCGTGAAAGTCGGCCAGGTAACGCTGGTGCGCGGCGAGGGGGCGCTCAAGCCAGGTCACGGGCCGGTCCGCACCGGGGTGACGGTGGTGATCCCTCGCGACGATGTCTGGCGGAAAAAAGTTCCTGCCGCGTCTTTCGTGCTCAATGGGACCGGCGAGATGACCGGCCTGGCCTGGGTGGCCGAGTCCGGGTTTTTGGAATATCCGATCGCCTTGACCAACACCTTGAACGTGCCGCGCGTCGCCAACGGAGTCATGAGTTGGATGATCAAGCGCTATCCCGAGATCGGCATCAGCGACGACACGCTGACGCCGGTGGTGGCGGAATGCGACGACAGCCGCCTGAACGACAGCCAGGGCCGGCATGTCTCGGAGACCGACGTGATGGCGGCCTTGGATGGAGCTGCATCCGGGCCTGTGGCGGAAGGGGCCGTGGGGGCCGGGACCGGCATGGTGTCGTACGGGTTCAAGGGCGGCATCGGCACCTCGTCGCGTCGGTTGCCGGAGGAAGACGGCGGCTACACGGTCGGGGTCCTGGTCAACGCCAACCACGGCAGGCGGGAGGAATTGGTCGTGGCCGGCGTGCCGGTGGGGAAATTATACGACAAGGAAGAAATCGCGTCGCTCCCAGGCGGCGAGGGCTCGATCATCGTCGTCATCGCGACGGATGCGCCAGTGGACTCGCGCCAGCTTGGGCGGCTGGCCAAGAGGGCGGCCTTGGGCCTGGCCAGGACCGGTTCGACCGCGCGCCACGGCAGCGGCGACTTCATGCTGGTCTTCTCCACGGGGAACACGATCCCGCACTATCCGAAAGACCGGACCTTCGCCATGACGCACCTGGCCGATACCCACCTCAATCCCTTGTTGAGCGCGACCGTCGAGGCCACCGAAGAGGCGATTCTGAACGCCTTGACCATGGCCTCAACGACGGTCGGGCGGGATGGCCGTCGCGTGGAGGCGATTTCCCTTTCCAAGCTGCGCGTCTTGTTGAACGGCCGCCGCGATCGGTGACGGATTCAGGCTGTTGCTGAGTCCTTGCATTTCCAAGAGAGGCCCGTCTATGCTTTCCCCAGGCAGGCAATGATTGTGAGGGACCATGGCTGATTATCAAATGGGTGGCGGCCTGAAGCTGCTGACGGCGCTGGAGAAGACCCAGGCTTTTTCGGAGTTTCTGAAGGGCCGGCTGACGCAGGCCCTGGAGAGCGAAGACCCGACGGAGCTGCATTATCTGCTCGCGCAACTCGACGACTACCATTCCTATCTGTGGCGCTATTATCAGAAGCTTCAAAAGGAACGCGGCGATCGGGCCAACATGACCGACTAAGCCGGCACGAAGGCGGCGCCACGCAGAACCATGCACATCGGACAAGACACAGGGGCACGTGTTGCGGTCGCCGTCTCCCGCGACGAGGACGCGGCGGAAGCGGGGCGCGCCGTCGGGCTGGCGGTGCGGAGCCAGTTGGGGGAAGCGGCGGACCTGGCCTTTCTCTTCTTCTCATCCCATTACGCCAACCAAGCTGAAACGCTCTGCGCGGCGCTGCGCAGCGAGTTCTCCTCGCGCATCCTTCTGGGAGGGACCGGCGAAGGCGTCATTGCCGGCGCGGAAGAAATCGAAGACGCCGCGGCCGTGACGCTCTGGGCCGCGCGACTGCCGAACACGCAACTGACGCCCCTGCGGTTGGCCTTTCCCCAGGGGGCGGACGGCTTTGCCATCAAGGGCTGGCCGGAATCGCTCGGCGTCAAAGCGGAGCGTCAGACGATCATCCTCCTGGCCGATCCCTTTACCACCCCGATCGATGAGGTCCTGTCGTTCATGGCGGACCGCTGTCCCGGAGCTGCCGCCATCGGCGGCCTGGTCGGCGGAGGGCAGGACTTGGGGGACAACCGGCTGTTGCTGAACGACGAGGTCTACGACGGCGGGTTGGTCGGCGTCGCCCTGTCCGGCGGGGTGGCCGTTCGCACGGTGGTCTCCCAGGGCTGCCGGCCGATCGGGGCCTCCTACGTGGTCACGAAGGCGGAGCAGAACGTCATTCACGAGTTGGGCGGCTCCTCGGCGCTGGACCGTCTGCAGGCCGTGTTCGAATCGCTCGCCGGCGAGGAGCGGCAGATCGCCCACCGGGCCCTGCATTTGGGTGTCGTCATCGATGAGCACCGGGAACAATTCGGGCGGGGGGACTTTCTCGTCCGGAACCTGATCGGGGCGGATCGTGGCTCAGGCAGCGTGGCGATCGGCGACCGGGTGCAGGAGGGGCAGACCGTGCAGTTTCATCTGCGCGACGCGCAGTCGGCGAGCGAGGACCTGAGCCTCTTGTTGGCCGCAGACCGGGCCAAGCATCGGAAGCCGCCGCTGGGCGCCTTGTTGTTTAGTTGTTGCGGGAGAGGCCAAGCGCTGTTCGGCCGCGCGAATCACGACATCACGACGGTCCGCGATCGCGAGGGCGATATTCCGATCGCCGGCTTCTTTGCCCAAGGCGAGATCGGGCCGGTGGGAGGCAGCAACTTTCTCCACGGCTATACAGCCAGCCTGGCCTTGTTCTCTGAACCCGACGCATGACCCGGCTTTTCGACGTTGAACTCTTGGGACTGTGATGAACGTCGTAAAGTCTATCAAGTTGGAAAGTTATCAAGTCCTTGTCCTGAGACTTTACGACTTGACGGACTTTCAAACTTTTTGACTATGGAGCCATCATTTATGAAACGCACTCCTCTCTATGAAGGCCATGTTGCGGCCGGCGCCAAGCTGGTGGATTTCGCCGGTTGGGAGATGCCGATCCAGTATTCCGGCGTCGTGGACGAATACCAGACCGTCCGCACGGCAGCCGGTCTCTTCGATGTCAGCCACATGGGAAGGGTCCTGGTCTCCGGGCCAGGCGCCCTGCCCTTCCTCCAAGGCGTGACCACCAACGACGTGGCGAAACTGGCCGTGCTGGAATCCCACTATTCCATGGTCTGCAACCAGCAGGGCGGAATCCTGGACGACATCTTCGTCTATCGCATCAAGCCGCAAGAGTATTACCTCTGCGTCAATGCGTCGAATCGGGAGAAGATCGTGGCCTGGCTCAAGAAACAGGCTACCGGGGCTTCCGGGTTCACCATTGCCGATCGTTCCGCCGAGGTTGCGCAACTGGCGCTGCAAGGGCCGGCCTCCCGCGCGATCCTCAACAACCTTGGGGTAAAGGCTATCGATGCGGTCAAGCCTCGCCACTGCCTGGAGGCCTCCCTCTGCGGTGCTGACGTGCTCATCACGCGCACAGGCTATACAGGCGAGCTGGGCTATGAGCTCTACCTGGCAGCGGATCGCGCCCTGTCGATCTGGAACGAGTTGCTCCGGGCCGGCAAGTCGGCCGGTCTCAAGCCGGCCGGGCTTGGCTCGCGCGACCTGCTCCGCCTGGAGATGGCCTATCTCTTGTATGGCAACGACATCTCGGAAGACATATCGCCCATCGAAGCCGGGGCTGGCTGGGTGGTCAACTTCGAGAAAGGCGACTTCATCGGCAGGGCGGTCTTGGCGAAGCAGAAGGACGGGGGGCTCACGCGACGCCTGGCGGCCTTCGAGCTGTTGCAAAAAGCTGTGCCTCGACATGGATTCAAGATTCTGGTGGATGGCGGGAAAGAAGTCGGCGAGGTCACCAGCGGGAATCTCTCCCCGATCCTCCAGAAAGGGATCGGGCTGGGCTATGTCCCTCCCGCCCTCGCCTCGGTCGGGTCCTCGTTCACGATAGACATCCGTGGCCGGGCCGTCCCGGCCGTCGTCGTCAAGCCGCCGTTTTACAAACGTAAGAACCGTGATGGGTGAAGCGTGAAGTGTCAAGCGTGAGATGAAACACGAGATACGAACGACGAGATACGAGAAACGGATTTAAGCTGCCATGGTCAAAAATATCTTCAAAGGCCGCGTGCTGACCCTCAACCTGGAAACGATCCCACTTCCCAACGGATCCCACATTGAGTTGGAAATCATCCGCCATCCCGGCGCCGCCGCCATGGTGCCGATGAAGGATGACGGCACCGTCGTTCTGATCAAGCAATACCGCCATGCGGCAGGAGGCTTTATCTATGAGATTCCAGCCGGCAAGCTGCACCCAGGCGAGGACCCGAAAGACTGCGCCCTGCGCGAGTTGGAGGAGGAAGTCGGCTACAAAGCCGCCAAGTTGGACCTCTTATCCAGCCTCCTCACCGCGCCGGGCTTCGCCGACGAGGTCATCCACATTTACCTGGCAACAGGGCTCACGGTGGGCAAGCAACAGCTCGACCATGACGAAGTCCTCGACGTGGTCGAAATGCCTCTGGACAAGGCCCTGGCCATGATCACCGACGGCACCATCCGCGACGCCAAGACGATCGTTGGGGTGCAGATGGTCTATCTGCGAGGGCGAAGCAAGGCATCAAAAAAGTAGCCAACCGCGCTTTTCCCATCAAGCCGTACTTCTTCTCCCGCTAATCCAGCGAGAGGTCTCTGTCTGGAAGGGCGGGGGTGTGAGTAAGGTCTAGCAGGTTTGCCGCCAGACAAGCGCAGCTTGAATTTTGAGAGTGCCACGCCCGGAAGGGCGTGGCACTCTACGCGAAATGGGAAAGAGGCTCTGAGACCGTCCTGCACTCCATCACAAACTGCAAAGCCACCGCGTGATGGAAGCAATCTGGCCTTCGTCGGTCAGATTCGCGGCGTTCTCGATAACGCCGAGCTTGAGCAGAGTCCAAATTTCAGATGCCATCTTGGGTTCGATGGCCGCACCGATGAAAAACGTATGGGGCTTGTGCCCGTGCGTGGCGAACGCTTTACGAATTCTGTCGAGAGCCGTACGAGCCGTTTTCCAATGTTCGTCGGCCCCAGCCGGATCGATGCCGCCTTTCAACTCTCCCAGTGCAAGGTAGGCACGAGGATTCTTGCGCGTGTCTTTCGTGAGGTCTCCGGCTCGGCAATCAAACAACGAGAGATCGACGTTGTTGCGGAAAAACGGAACCGTGAGGTTATAGCGCAACGTACGTGGACCGTTCGGTGACATCCAGGATAGCCCCCGAAGATGAAGTTCAATATCCGCATCGTCCTCTGGGAGGCTTACCCATGCGTTGGTCTGCGAGTGAAGCCACTGACAGGGTTTGCCAGCCAGCTTCAAGTGGGCGATGATGGACCGGGTGAGTTTTTTCTGTGCCATAAACCCGCCGACGTTTCTCATCGATCCACCGAGCGTATCTCCCCGCGTGAGCAGGAATCGAAAGACCAGTTCCTCGACGAACCCGGCACCGGCTGGTTCCAGGAAGTTTTTGATGAGTCCGTCGATTGCCTCCCGCTTGTCCGACTCATCGAGATGGTTGGCCGCTTTGTCGGAGACCCCGGCGGCGGTCAGGAGCGCAGGTTGAAGTTCCTGAATTGCGAACAAGTCGGTGGGCGTCTTCGCACGCGAGGCCGCGGCCTTCAACGCTCTCGCCTCCGCGACAAACGGAGTCGCGCGTCGATTCTTCTCCAACGCGAGCGCGACGAATCCGGCCCGAACGGCTTCGTACGGGGTTTTGAGGTCGCGGCTGCTTGTGAGGTGCAGACGGTAGGGCTTCGTTTTCACTCAGACCCTCCGCCACACGTAGACGCATTTCCGCAACGGATCACGACCATGCGCGCCCATTTGCTGGCTGCTGTTTCCTTTTCCTTTCGGCAGGACCAGGATCTGTTCGACCCTAAACCCCAACCGCTCGGCAAGTTCGGACAGAATGATGTCCACGGAAACGCTTACGCCGGCGTACCGTACGTTGTCGTTGACCATGATGAGCGGCACGCCACGCTTGAGCACGCGGGCGCATTCGGCGATCACGCAAGCCATTTCGTAAAAGTAGCCCCGCACCATGCGCGGGATACCGTCATTGTTCAAGAGATCGAGTTCCTTCTGCGATTCGAGATACGCAAGAATGGCTTGGAGCAGTTCGTGCCCGTCGGCAGCCTCGATGGCAGACTTCCAATTCGGGTTCAGCGATAGGAGGTCCTTGGCCCTGTTTTCAACCGTGCAACTGAGCATCTCTTGCCTGAGCCCGACGAGACCGTCCTCGTCCACGCCGAGCAAGGCGAGTTCGAGCGCGTAGGTCCGCGTGTAATCGTAGCGGTTGCAGTAGGGCGGCGAGGTGACAAGGCAATCGTACGTGGCCGCTTCGAGCGTCGGCAACACATCAAGGCACGATCCCGTGTGCAACAGAATTTCGGTGTGGGCCCGGACCGTCCTGAACAAATCCTCCGGCGCCTCGGCTGCTCGAAGATCGGCGACGATTTCCTGCAATTTGGCGGCGATCGCTCTATCGAACGGCAGAATATTGCCTTTGTCGAACAGTTTCTTCCCAAGCCGTCTGCCCGAACGGTAGTCCCAACGAAGGTATTGTCCGTCTTTTCTGGTGTAGCTGATAGATTCAAGGATGCAGAGCAGGGCGAAGAAGAGAACGGCCTGGACGCGCTCGCCTTCCCGGCCGGACGCGCCGAGAAACCGTCCCATGCTCTCGATGGTTTCTTTCGGGTAGGCTCCCCGCGTGATCCGCAGTTCGTTGATCGGCTTCGCGGTCTTGTGATGCTTCCAGGGTCGCTCGTGGAGCCAGTGCGCTAGTCTCTCGATATCTTTAGACTGAATATCCCAGTCGATGAGCTGCTTCGTGGCGATCACCGTCTGGCCGATGGGTAACAACTCGATGCCTTCGGCCTTCATGCTGAAGGCACCGGCGGCAAAAAGAGCCGTCCCGCTTCCGGCAAACGG
>VGXD01000052.1 GCA_016873525.1 Nitrospira sp.
AACCGGTGGGGGGGGCTCACAGGGACTCGCGCGTCATGGCTGAACGGCTTGAGAAGGCCCTCTCCTCCCACCTCGCTCAACTGGCGGAACTGCCGGAGGAGGCGCTCGTCGCCGCGCGCAACGACAAGTATCGCAAGATGGGGACGATCGACGATCCGGCGTCTCCCGCCCCCTGACCCTCGATCCCCTCCCGCACGCCCCGCCTCACTGAATCGCCCGACCCAACGTCCTGTCCAGCGCCCTTGCAACCCTGCCCTACCGGGAAGCGGAGGCGCCCTGCGAGGCGACGGGAACCGGAGCGCCCAGCAACCGTTCGATGGCGTGGAGCTGGCCCCGCTCCTCAGGCGTCACGAAGCTGGAGGCCCGGCCTGTAGCCTGCATCCGCGCCGTCCGGCCGATCCGATGGACGTAGTCTTCCGGGCTGCTCGGCAGGTCGTAGTTGATCACGTGGGCGATATCGTTCACATGGATGCCGCGCGCCATGATATCCGTCGCCACCAATATCTGATACTTCCCGCGCTTGAATCCTTCGAGCGCTTCGCGTCGCTGCCCCATCGTTCGATCCCCGTGCAGCACCCCCGCCTTCATCCCGTCATCCTGCAGAAGTTTGCCCAGCCGATCGGCGCGTGACTTGGTCCGCGTAAAGACCAGCGTGGGGCCCGTTTCTTGTTTGAGCAACTTGAGCAGCAAGACCGTTTTCTGGTCGCGGCTGGTGTGAAACAGATGTTGCTCGGCGCGAGCGGTCACCGTCCCGCTGGGAACGATTTCGATCCGCACAGGGTGTTTGAGACAGACTTTTGCCAGTGCCGCCACATCGCCCGGCATCGTGGCGGAAAAGAGCATGGTCTGGCGCTCTTCCGGCAAGGCGTCCAGGATCTGGTTGATTTGCGGCGCAAAGCCCATGTCCAGGAGCCGATCCGCCTCATCCAGCACGAAAAATTCCATGGCCAGCAAATTGATCGTGCCCCGCCACATATGGTCCAGGACACGGCCCGGCGTGGCGACCAGAATGTCCGGATGTTGGCGGAGCGCGCGCTCCTGCTGCGCCATATCGGCGCCCCCGACGATGAGCGTGCCTTCCACCGATCGTTGCCGTCCGATGATCTCGATGGCCTTCTGAATCTGCGCAGCCAGCTCGCGGGTCGGGGCCAAAATCAAGGCCCGCGTGCCCTGCCCCCCGGCCAATCGCTCGACCATGGGAATGACAAAGGCCGCGGTCTTGCCGGTGCCGGTCTGCGCACAACCGATGATGTCCCGCCCCTCAAGGGCCGGCGGGATGGCTTTGCGCTGGATGGGGGTGGGTTCACTGTAGCCAGCCTTGGCAAGGTCACGGAGCATGGCTGCGGACAGACCTAGGCCGTCGAATGATCCTGTCGTTGTCGTGGTCACAATTCTATCCTTTGGATGGGGGCAGCCGAGAATCGAACGGGGGCAGCAAGCGGGAAGTTCCCGAAGGAGAGTGGCTCGGACAGGTGACTTCAGCTAGATGCAATCTCAGCGTACCCAATGACGGTCCGGCATGTGATCAGCGCGCACCTGCGCGCTTGGTTCGCCGCCACGGACCGTATAAGGCGACGCTTGGACTACACCATACCGCAAAAACCCTTACGAGTCAAGGTGCGCATCAGGGATTTTGCCACATCGCGCCATCCATCGTCGGATGCACCTGATGGGTCAGCTTGATCGTATCCCCATCCTTGACCGCGGAGTCCAACGCCCCCACCTTCTTGTTGATTGCGACCAGCAGCTCGCCTTTGCTGAGAAACGGCAGCAGACCCGCAAGCTTGTCCTGGTTCGCCTCCAGCAACTGTTTGACCGTCGTGACCCCGGCGGTTTCGCACTGCACCTCGTTCTCATCCACTGCCTGACGCAACGTTTCCCCGAAGAGTAACACCGTGACCATCATGTCCCTCTCTGTTTCCCGGCTTCGGACTGCCGCCCGCTGAATCGCCCTCGCATGCTGCGCCTCACCGCCCGACTCCCTGTCCCTACCCGCCCGCGTTGGGCTTGTGGCAGCGGAAGCAATCCTGCCGCTTCGGATGCCGCTCGGTCAAGGGACGGCTCTGTCCGACCGCATGACAGGTCGAGCACATCTTCTCCGAAGAAACGGCGCGATGTTCCGGACTGCCTGGAATCGGGGGGTTGCGGTCCCGGGGGGACGGCAACAGCGAGACCATCACGACCACCGCGACCACCGCCAGGACAAACGCCCAATCGGCCCGTCTCACCCTCATGGCTGCACCGACGAACCGCCCGAAGGCGGCGCGGCCTCTTGATAAGCTTCTTGGAGCAGCTCCGCCACGTGTTTGACCTGGACCTGCCCGCGCAATCCATTGCGAAGCTGGACCATGCAGGCCGGACAACTGGTCGCCACCACCGCCGCCCCGCTCTCGCGAATCGCCCGTTCCTTGCGCCATAAAATCTTCTGCGAGGTCTCATAGTCCTTGAGGAGGTAGGTGCCGGCGCCTCCCGCGCAACGGTCCGCGTCCTGCATCTCGATCAATTCGACCCCCGGCAACGCAGCCAACACCTGGCGCGGCTGCTTGCTGACTCCCGCAGCCCTCAAATGGCAGGACGAGTGATAGGTCACCGTCTGTCTGGAACGGCCTTGCCCCGATTCCAAGGCAGGACCGGCCTTCGACTCCGCGACAAACTCGGCAATGTGCTGCACCTTGGCGGCCAGTTGCTCCGCCGCCTGACGCTCAGGCCCAGGCTCAAAGAGCTGCGGATAGTCCTTGAGCATCAACGTGCACGACGCGCAGCCGGTGACCACCGTCTCATAGGATGCCAGGGAAGCCAGGTTGAACCGGGCGCCCTCACGAACAAGGTCGAGATGGCCATAGGTTTGAATCGGCGTGCCGGAGCACCGTTGCGGCGGCAGCGCCGGCTCGACCCCATGGCGACGCAGCACGGCAATGACCGCATCCCCCACGCCATCGTTGAAATAGTTCGCCGCGCAGCCATGGAAGTAGGCCACCCGGCGTTTTTCGCCCTGCCCCGTTTCACGAGTCAGCTCGGCGTGGCGGTCGCGCAAATGCCGCACGGCCAATCGCGGAAGCAGCAATTGACGCGGGATGCCGGCTGTGTCGGCAATGAGGCGCATGAAGGGCTTCGTGAGCCGTTCCAGCCAGGCCCGAACTAGCGGACGATCCCAAATCCCCTGGGTCCCT
Source organism: Nitrospira sp. (assembly GCA_016873525.1). Lineage (GTDB taxonomy): Bacteria > Nitrospirota > Nitrospiria > Nitrospirales > Nitrospiraceae > SCVQ01. The sequence goes on from VGXD01000052.1 coordinate 3,171, forward strand.
GCGGCGGCTTTGAGCAAGGGCTCGAACAGCCATGGCTTGGCCTGGAGCGAAAAAATCAGCCCCGCGGCACGATTGGGCTGCTCGGCCCGGCGCTTGAGGATCAGGTCCGATACATCGACCCCGGCCGGACAGATCGTACGACAAGACTTGCAATTTACGCAGGCCTCCACCACCCGTTTGGAATGAAGATAGCTATAGTCCTTCGCCGTGACGATTTCGAACCACCCCCGCGAACTCATGTCCTCGGATTGGAAGACATCGTAGACAGGGCAGACCGAATTGCACTTAGCGCAGGTCGCGCAGGGTTTGGACAGTCGCTCATAATCGATGTGTTCGGTGAAGGGCAGGTCGCTGATCTTGACCCCTGGATTCAAAATTCCCTGGGGATCCAGACTCCGCTTGACCTGCACGAAGAGGCCGTAGAGGTCCTCCCCGAACATGCGCCGGACGAACTCGGCGCGCACCCGCCCATCTCCATGCTCCCCGCAAATCGAACCGGCGAACTGGTCGAGGACCGTCTGGTGGATTTCACGATACCCTTCGACCATACGGGCAAAGTCGGCCTTGTCGTTGACGTTCAACAAGGGAACGATGTGCGCATTCCCGTTTCCGATATGACCGAAGATCGCCACGGAAACCTGCTGCTCGCTGAAAAATCCCTCCAGGTAACGGATCAACTCGCCGATCCGTTCGGCCCGCACCACCACATCGTCAACGAAATTGACCGGCTTCTTCTTGGCATCGAACCGATAGAGGGTGGGATAGAGCGCCTTGCGCGCCTTCCACAACTCCTCCCGCTGCTCCGGCTCATAGGCAACCACGGGGCCGGTGGAAAGCCGGTACCGCCGGCAGAGCGAAGCCAGACGTTCGGCCTGGTCCCGAAGGCCGCGCGGGCTGTCGTCGTCGAATTCGGCCAGGAGCGTGGCCGCCGCATCGGCGGGAATGCCGTGTGGAGCGCGCCCGATGAGGTTCAACGTATTGCGGTCCATCACCTCCAACGCACTCGGCGCCAAGGCTAACAGGTGGGGCACCGCCTCGCCGACTTCCTCCAACGAGCGAAAATGTATCAGCGCCGTCGCGCTGACCTTGGGACGATCCACCAACTTGAGAGTGGCCTCGCTGATGATGCCCAGGGTCCCCTCGCTGCCGACGAAGAGTTTCGGCAGGTCGAGGACGCCCTGGTCGAGCCCGTCAACCAGACCGAAGAGGTTGTAGCCGCAACTGCTCTTGCTCACGGTGGGACGCTTCTCCCTGATCCCCTCGCGATGGACCTGCACAAGGTCCAGGACCTGCCGGAGCGACGGGTGGGAGGCCAGCAGGTCGGTTGTCGCGGGATCGGACAGGCCATAGGCCCTGGCCTCCAGCCACCCGGACGGCGAAAGACAGACCCGCATCGCATGCACGTTGTCCTTGACCGACCCGTACCGCAACGTATGGGGGCCGGCGGAATTATTGGCCAGCATACCGCCCAACTTGCACATGTCCCCGCTGGAGGGGTCGGGACCGAACAGGAGCCCCTGCGGAGCCAGGCGCCGATTCAATTCCGCAAATACCATTCCAGGCTGCACCCGCACCCACTTCTCCTCGCGGTTCACTTCCAGGAGACGGTTCATGCGCGATACGTCGACGATGATGCCGGAGCCGATCGCCGAGCCGGTCAGGTTGGTCCCTGCCGCCCTGGGCGTCAGGGGCACGCTGTTGCGAACCGCGTAGTCCAAAACCGTCTCGATGTCGGACTCCGACTCCACCAACACGATCGCCTGGGGAGTCAGCTTGTAAATACTGGCATCCACGGCATAGGCAGTCAGGCTGGGCAGGTCGTCGAGAACTTTCCCGGTGCTCAGCGTACGGCGCAAATCCGCCGCCACACTGCGTTTTTTTTCAGGCAGGAGCAGTTCCATCCATCGACCCTGGGTAATCGTTCGGGGTCATTCTACGGGGCAGAGGGAGCGGAGGACAAGGGCCGGCCATGGAAGCCGGCGAAAACGAGGTTGTAACCGGATCACGCCTGGTGCGCTGGTTCAGGCGAAAGGGAATTGGGCAGATCGTCCTGGGCCGAAGGCTCAGCCTCTCCGACGACCATGGGGTCCTCGCCGACCGGGAGCATGGCTTGTTCCGCCTCGCCCAATTCCTTGAATTCGCGCAAGGGAGGCAGTTCGGACAGGTCCCTCAGGCCGAAGTGCTGAAGAAACTGTTTGGTGGTGCCGTACATGATCGGCCGGCCCGGCTCTTCCTTCCGCCCCACCATCCGGATGAGTTTCCGTTCCAGCAGGGTTCGAACGACGCCGGACGTTTCCACACCGCGAATCTGTTCGATCTCGGCGCGGACGATCGGTTGTTTGTAGGCAATGATGGCCAGCGATTCCAGCGCCGAGCGGGACAGCTTCGGGGCCGGCTTGCTCTTCTCCAACCGTTTGATCCAGGGCCCGTAGTCCGGCTTGGTCACCAGCTGAAAGCCACCGGCCACTTCGACGATCTGCAGGCTGCGCCCAGACCGCTCGTAGTCGGCTTGCAACCGACGAAGAGCCTGCCTCACTTCCGCCTTCGACACCCCTTCCAACACCGAGGCCAAGCGCTCCACCGAAACCAAACCGTGAGAGACGAACAAGAGGGCTTCCAGAATCGCCTTCAGTTCACGCGCTTCGATCGACTCACCCTGTTCCGGCCCGGCCGCTTCGCCTTCGTTCGAACCGGCTCGTGGCGCGGGCTGACTCTCCGGAACCATGTCTTCGAACAGCATGGCGCTGGGAGGAGCCTCTTGCTCCCCCGTTTCTTCCCGTGGCGTCTCGATGACCTCGCTCATAGACCCTCCTCGAGAGGTTCCTCGGCCCCGTTCAGTGCGTCGCCGACCATTGGAGCAAAGGCCCGCATGACCAGAATCGGGCCGAATGTTTCCGTCTGAAATACACGGACCAGCCTCAGCCGGATCAATTCCAACAAGGCCAAGAACGTCACGATGATGAACAACCGATGGAACGGCCCTTCGAAGAGCGCGGCAAAGGTCACGGACTCTTTGCCTTCCAAGAGTTCGATGATGGCGTTCATTCGATCCTTCACCGTCAGGTTCTCAGGCACAATTTCCAATAGCCGCTTGTCCGGCGTCCTGACCATCACCTCATGCAGCGCATCGACCAGATCGAAGAGCGTCAGGTCGTCCAGCAGCATTTCGCTCGCCTTGACCGGTATCGGCGGCGTCTGTTCCCTGGGATAGACCTCGCGCCAGAGGCGTTCCCGATTATCGAGTTGCCCAGCCGCATCCTTATATTGTTTGTACTCCAGCAACCGCCTGATCAACTCCTCGCGCGGGTCCGGCCCGTCCTCTTCATCCAAGGCCGTTTCGTCGGCTGGCAACAACATCCGCGACTTAATCTGCACCAGCGTGGCGGCCATGACGAGGAATTCTCCTGCTACGGCCAGGTTCAGCGCTTTCATGAGACTCAGATATTCGAGATATTGCTGCGTAATCAAGGCAATAGGGATGTCGCAAATATTGATCTCGCTCTTTTTGATTAAGTGCAGGAGGAGGTCCAGCGGTCCCTCGAACTGCTCCAGCTTGACCTGATATGGAATCTCGAGCTGCTCCATGACCCTCCCGTCCGCACCGACAGAACTTTGACACCTATACTATTTCAAGGGGATAAAAGCAAGGAAAATTCTATATATAGTGGTCAAGAAGGGCCTGACTACCTGCGCCTAAGGACAAAAACAAACAGCAGGGTAAACGCAAAGAGTGCTGCGGCGATGACGTAGAGTACGCGAGGATCCTGCAGCCCTCCCGGTTTGGGAGGCGCCCCGCTGATCTTGGCTCGGTCGAATCGTGGCTGAGTATTAAAAAAAGTCTTTGAAAAGTCATCCAATCCTTTAAACTCAGAGTCGGAAAAGCTTGTCTCGCCTCGAAACGTCACGCGCCTGAAATAGGCGTCCTGTTCGAAGACCGTGAACATGAAAAACGCTTCCCGCTCGAAGAGCGCTTCAGAAAAATCCAGCATCCCGCCGAAACGGCTGCCGGAAAACCCGGTCCCCATCTTGAAGTAGGTCCGGGAAAAGTCGGCCGCCTTCTCAAAAGACACCTGAATGAACTCAGCCAGCCCGCTGAACCCGGCTCGATGAAAGGTCACGGCTTCCAGAAACTGCGCCTTGTGAAAACGCGTATGCGTGCCGAACGCCGTTTTCTCGAACGTGGCCGCTCGCAAAAACAGGGAGCCGATGAAGAACCCCTCGTTCAGCAGGATGGCATTGGAAAAGTCCACCGGACCGGCAAAGGCCGTCTGAGAGAAATCCACCGCGCGTTCAAATTTGGTTCCCGTCATCGTAACCGGTCCGGCCGCGATCACGACTCCGTCTTTGAGCTGGCTGCCGACCTTCCCCCGCACCACGGAATCCCGGATAGACATCGGACCGGCAATGACCCGAACCTCCTTCAGACCCTGTCTTCGAATCGCTTCCCGGATCGGAGGGGGCAGATCAGCAACGGCCTCCGCCCTCCGCAGAGACAGTTGGTCCAACGAGAGGTCGCCCGTCACGGTCACCCCGACCAAGTCGATTCCCCGCCCTTCATTCAGCACCGCCAGCAGTTCCACGGCCGACACAGCCTGGGCCTCGCGCTCCTGCTCGCTGCATTCCTTGCCCAAGTGCAGAGAGAAGGGAGCCCCCGCCCCAGGTGAAGTCCGTTCAATTGAGCAAGCTGCCTGGACCGACGCCCCCTCCCCCAACGCCAACAGCAGCCACGCCAACAACGCGGTGGCCGTCAAACGAGGCAACGGATGGCGATAAGATTGGGCGCAATGTTTCATGGCAGGAGGTTATACGGAAGGCCGGACGGGAAAAGCAAGACGCGACACGAGCCGCTTTACAAGCCCTTTGGTTCTTCCTACAATCTCTCGATCAACAACACCGAGGTCATTGCATGCCTTCCGGCCGGCCCTCCATCAAAGCTCTCCGCTCATTATTGGCCATCTCTCTGCTGACCGGTCCGTTCCTGTTTCCCGCCGTCGTCGCGACGGCGGAGCAGGCAGTGGAATTGCCGGTGTTGGCCGCCATCGATGCCAACAACCGCGGCGTCTTCGAGATTCTCTTGATCTGGTGGGATCGGAAAACGGAACCGGACCCTGTCGTGCTCCAATGGTATAACGCGGGAGTCAGACTCGGCGACACTCACGTCGGCGCCATGACCAAGGCCTTCCGTTACGCCATGGAACGGACACCCATGATTCACCACAGGGGAACGGTCTCGGTCCGTGGCGTCGCCTACATGCCGAGCAGTGCCGACGGCCCCAGCGCCGGAGCGGCCATGGCCGTGGGGTTCATCGCCGTCTTTAAAGGGGATACGATCCGGCGCGGGGTGGCCCTGACGGGCACGATTGAGCCGGGCGGCCGCATTGGACCGGTGGGAGGGATTCCGGACAAGATACGAGCCGCGGCCCGCGAGGGCTATCGCACGGTGCTCGTCCCCCAGGGGCAACTCCAGAATGCCAATTGGAACCTCACTCCACTGGCCATGGAACTCAACATGACGGTTACGGAAGTCGCGACAATCGACGCTGCCTATGAACTCATGACGGGCCAGCGCCCCTGACCGTCTCCGCTCCCGTCCACTGCCAGCGACTACGCAGCCAGTCCCCGTACGATTGCATCGTATTGTTCCTGGGTCAGCCTGTGCATGCCCAAGGCCAGGCGTCGCGTCAACTCCGCGTGGTCCGGAATAGCCAACACACGAGTCAAGAGTCTCTGGCTCGCCTCAGGCGTGCTCTGCCAAGCCACCATCGGTTTGACGCGCACAAACCCGTAGGCTGTCTCCGCCCGCAATTCGTCCCTGACAAACTCGTCAAGCTCCTCGGGGGGCAACACGCCGGACAGGATGGAGAACCCGGCACAAATACCCTGTTTGAGGACATAGACCAACCCGCAGGACTCAGGCGTCAGATAGGCGCGCAGGTTGTCTCTGATCAGGGCCGTCCGAAGCCCCCACAGCTCACGAGCCAGTTGCGACTCGGCGCTGGCCTGCGAACTCCGCTCCCGCAAGGCCCCGGCGATAAAGAGAAAGTGACTCATAGCTCCAGTGGATAGGCTTGTGAGTGAGGATTGGGGAGGACCGGCCTGGGCCGGCGCTTACGCGGGCAGGTCCTTGAGGGTGAGGTAAAAATCCTTGACGTCCCGACCTGCCTCGCCCTTGTGACTCAACCGCTCATCCGCTTCCGAGACGGTCTTGGGCGGCGGCACCACCACCTGCCCCCCTTCCCGCCAGTTCACCGGGGTCGCGCAGACATACTTGTCGGCGGTCTGCAGCGCGGTGACCAGTCGCAACACTTCTTCGACGTTGCGGCCGACATTCATCGGGTAGTAGATCAGGGCGCGGATCACCCGTTTGGGGTCGATCACGAACACCGCGCGCACGGTCGCCGTCGTGCTGGCCCCGGGATGGACCATCCCGTACAACTGCGACACCTTCATGTCGATGTCGGCAATCATCGGATAGGGAATCGTGACGCCCAGTTTCTCCCTCATGTTCTGGAGCCAGGCCAGGTGGGAATGGATGCTGTCCACGCTGACCCCGATGAGCTTGACGCCCTTCGCCAGGAACACGTCGTGCTGGCGGGCGAACTCCACCAACTCCGTGGTGCAGACCGGCGTAAAGTCGGCCGGATGGGAAAACAGAACGACCCAATCTTGCCCCTGCCACTGGTTAAAATGACAGTCTCCAGACAGAGTGGTGACCGCCTTAAAGTCAGGAGCAGGATCGCCGATGCGAGGCAACGCACTTGTCTCAGCCATGCTGGTTCCCTTCGATCTCACCTGGCCGGACAGGGGCCCTTCCAAGAGGATCACCGCTACCCATGATAATCGTCGTCATCCCCGGACAGATCGTCCGACTTATCCAAAAACCCTTCCTCAGACTCTTCGTCCTCCAGCGAGACCTCTTCGGGCAGTTCTTCCTCGAGATCTTCCGGAAGCCCGATGTCTCCAGCCAAATCCTCATGGACGGCCTTGGAATCCTCATCGAACAAAGACCGCGTTTGCTCCTCATGGACGGCAGGAGTAGGACGGCTGACAGGCTTTTCAGCCAGGGGTTGTGGCTTGGACGAGGCTACCCGCTTGACGGTT
>VGXD01000053.1 GCA_016873525.1 Nitrospira sp.
CTCCACGACGGTCATCTGCACCGATAAGACCGGCACGCTTACCAAAAACGAGATGACCGTCACGCGCCTGTATGCGGGCGAACGCGTCTTCGAGGTCACGGGAGAGGGGTATCGGCCGGCGGGCGAGATTCGGGAACTGGACCGTGACGCGTTACGCGTGACGTGTGACACGCCCCCGGCGCTGCAGGAGTTGCTGACCGCCGCCGTCCTGTGCAACGGCGCGACGCTGCGAGAGGAGCAAGAGGGCTGGAAGATATTGGGCGACCCGACGGAGGGCGCGCTGCTGGTGGTGGCGGCCAAGGGGCGTCTCCTCAAGGATCGGCTCGAAGCAGGCCATCCGTTTCTCGGAGAAATCCCCTTCGACCCGGAACGCAAGATGATGACGGTCATCCGCAAGGCGGCCGGCGGCGTTTCGGCCTATGTGAAGGGCGCGCCGGATGTCCTCCTGCAACGATGCGACCGGTACCTGACCGCCGATGGACAAGTTGCAGCCTTGCCTGACTCCGTCAGGCGGCAGATTCTGGAGGCCAATGACCGCTTTGCGCAGAACGCATTGCGGGTGCTGGGCCTGGCCACGCGACCGCTCGACGATCCACCGGACCTCGTTCGCGCAACCGACCTCGAACAAGACCTGATTCTTCTCGGACTGGCCGCGATGAAAGACCCCATACGGCCGGAAGCCATCGCCGCCGTGCGGGTCTGTCGCGAGGCCGGCATTCGCACCGTCATGATCACGGGCGACCATAAGGAGACAGCCGCCGCCATCGCGCGCGAGCTGGGGCTCTTGAACGGCCACGAGGTCCTCTCCGGCTCTGAACTCGACCGGCTCACGGAGACGGAACTGGCGAATCGCGTGGAGCAGATCGCGGTCTACGCAAGGGTGTCCGCCGAACACAAGCTGCGCATCGTCCGGGCCTGGAAGGCTCGCGGGGCCGTCGTGGCCATGACCGGCGACGGCGTCAACGACGCGCCGGCGGTGAAGGAAGCGGACATCGGCGTGGCCATGGGACTCACCGGCACGGACGTGACGAAAGAAGCCTCGGACATGGTCGTCACGGACGACAACTTCGCCTCCATCGCCGCCGCGGTCGAAGCGGGCCGGGGCATCTACAACAACATCCGCAAATCCGTCCACTACCTGCTCTCCTGCAACATCGGCGAAGTGTTCGTCATGCTCCTGGCTACGCTGCTCGGTCTCCCGCTGCCGCTCCTGCCGGTGCAGATCCTCTGGATCAACCTCGTCACGGACGGCCTCCCGGCCCTCGCGCTGGCGGTGGACCCGGCGGACCCGGAGATCATGACGCGGCCTCCGCGACGGCCGACCGCCCGCTTCCTGGATCGGGGCCGGATCATCCTGATGTCCGCGCAGGGGCTCTTCATGGCCCTGATCACGATCGCAATCTTCGCCTACTGCCTCTACGGAATGGACCAGGATTTGGAACGGGCCAGGACCGTCGCCTTCACGGTCCTGGTCATGGCGCAGCTCTTTCATGCCTTCAACTGCCGGAGCGATCGCTCTTCGCTCTTCCGGATCGGCTGGACGACGAACAAGCCCCTCTTGTGGGCCGTGGCCGGGTCCGCGACTTTGCAGACCGCGATCCTCCTGTCACCCTGGACGCGCGAAGTGTTCAAGGTCGCGCCGTTCGACATCGAACACTGGCTGCTCGCCTTCGGCATCGGGCTGCTGCCGCTGATCGCGATGGAAGCCTGGAAGGCGGCGCGGCGGGCGGCGGCGGGGTCACTCCGTTGACTACTGAGACTTCATCGCCTTCAGGATAGCCGAAAAATCGCCGTTGGTCGGCATGACGAACAGACAACGCCCGTCGCTTCGCGAGGCCCATACGGCGCCGACGGCGCGTTTCTCCTCCGCATCGACGCCATCATACAAATGCGCCCCCTTATATTCCACCGCGAGCGCGCGCCCATCCGTGAGCCGGCACAGGAAGTCGGGATAAAACCAGTCCGTCGATGTGAGCAATCGAAACGACGTGGCTTTGCGCGCAAGGTTCCTCACCCAGAATTGCACTTCCGGGAGGCCGTCGAGGAATTGCGCACATTGGAACTCCTCGGTGCCCCCTCCGCTCAGCTTGGATTCCCGCAACTCTCCGGGCTTCGGTCCGAAGTAATGCTTTTTGAACTGGAAGCCGCCTTCGTAGCACCAGCTCGGCTCATAGGTCATCGTCCTGAAATTGATCGCGCGTTCCTCGCTCACGGCCAGGGCCGAATCCGAAAAGAGGAATGTTTGAAACGCCGCTTTCCGTTCGCCTTCACGATGCCGCTGAATGCGGGCTTCAATCTCGTCGCGCAGGCGAAAACGATCGAGCGCCAACATGCTCGGATCGTCGATGTCGAATTTCACCATCAGGCCGCGAATCGCCTTCCGCAGAAATTCGGCCGACTCACCCATAGGAATGTCCGGATGGTCGATCTTCGCATCCAGCCACGCGACAAGGCGTTCCAGCGGCCATTCATCCGTATCGCCGAGTTGGAGCGCCTGTTGATGCAGCGTGCCGACGAAATCGGCTTCGGGCGATTCTTGGATGACGTGGGTCTGCACCTCGCCTTTGATCCCGATGTCCACCAGCCCGGCTTTGCCGTAGGGCCGCATCCGGGGGTTGTACGTCTCGGAAAGCGCGGCGTCTTTCGCGCTGAGTTGCCAGGAATGTTCCAGCAGGAACGTGCTCTCGAACTCGAAGAGCCGTCCGCTCTCGCGCACGCACAGGAGCGGCACGATGAAGTCGAGCTGTTGTTCGTACGGTGACGGCGCGCGCGTCTTGCCGCTGCCGCCGAACGCCTTCTCCGCTTCACGCACAAGCCTGACGGCCTCGCGGACCTTCGCTTTTGCCTCCGGCGTCTTGACGCAGCCCGCCAGCTTCTCCGTCTCGTCTTCATCCAGAGGCACCAGGACGGTGATGTCCCCCGTGGCCGTGTCGATCCGCACTTTACCGGCCAGCGCCGCCACGTGGACCTGCGCCGCCGTCGTATCGATCTCGGTCGGCTCCACCCGCATCGTCTTGGGTTGCACGCCCAGCGGCAGCATGCCCTGAGGCAGCGGAATGAGGATACGTTCGGCTTCGGCCGGCGTGAAGCCGTTGTGCTCCAATGCCTCGCGCAATTCGGCCAACACGTCGGTAATCGAGGCGGATACGGAAAACGCGTAGGCGCAGTTGAGGTCGGGATGCCGTTTGGCCCGGGCGAGCGGGAGCCGGAGGATGCGTCCGACGATTTGCTCGATGGCGGTGGCCGAGCGCGTCTCCTTCAGGCTGCACAGGACGTAGGCGAACGGGCAATCCCATCCTTCGCGCAGTTTCTCCACCGTAATGATGACCCGCACCGGGCAGTTCGGCGACGCAATGTCCTTGACGTCCTTGAGTTCATCGAGCCGCCCGACCGAGATTTTCACCCATTCCTTCTCAAGGCCCAACTCGCGCACGAGCCGGTCCCGCAGCGGCTCACAGGCATCCACCCGCTCCGCCTGAATAAGCAGGATCGGCCGGAGATATTCGCCCGTCTGTTGCCCCTCGGCCACGGCCAGCTTCTCCAGATCGGCGCGGAGCGTGATCGCTTCGGCGAGCAGTTGATCGCGTTGGCTCGGATGGCGCGAGATGACCCGCAGCGGCAGCTTGACCATGTCCGCGGCTTTCAGTTCTGCCGCGGAAATGCGGTGCAACACGTTGGACGGCGTCCGCTCCCGCGCCGGCGTCGCGGTGAACTCGACGATGCACGACGGACGCACGTTGCCGAGCGTCGCAAAGGACAGGTCCGTGCGCGCGTTGTGCGCCTCGTCCACGATGACGATCGGGCGGCGCAGCCGCAGCATGTTGACCAATGACGGCTTCGGCTTCCCGTCCGCGCCAGGCAACAAGTCGGCCGACCGGTCGGCCGGCAGATTCAGCAAATGCTCGTCGAAGGAACCGTTCTGGTCATACACCTTGCGTCCCGTGGTGTCTTCGACACGGAACGCCTGGATCGTCGCCACGATCACGACCGTCTGGCCTTCGACCGTGGCCCGCGAGAGCCGCAAGGCCTCCTCGATGGTCACGACTTCCACCGCGCCGCAGGCCAGTTCCAACGCGCGCCGATAGGGATGGCGGGGATCACGGAGCGCGTCGGCGGTCTGATCGAGAATCGTGTGGCTCGGCACGAGCCAGAGCGCCACGGTTCGGTCGGCATGCACGAAATCGTGCATCGCCAGCCCCACGGCGTAGCAGGCCAGCAGGGTCTTGCCGCCGCCGGTCGGCACACGGAGACAGACATAGGGCATCCGCCGGTCCAACCCGGAGGCGGAAACCGGCCAGTAGGGCATCGTCTCGCCGAACGTGCGCCGCGTGACCTCGCGGAACGCCGCGTCGGGGTCCCGCTCGCGCGCCGCGAGGCGGAAGAACTCCCGCAACGAATCGAGCACCCGCTGTTGGTAGTCTTTGAGCACGATCATGGCTTGCCCTTCGAGTGAAAGCCGATCCGCCGTCGTGGTGGTTCCGGCGGCGGTTGCAGCAGCGGCAGCAGTTTGCGGTAGATGTCCCGCAAAGCAGCATCGTGTTGGAGCAGTGATGTGTCGATCTCGGCCAGTCGTTTGAGGATCGCAGCATTGGCCGCCAGATGTTCGCGCATCCGGACGAAAGCGCGCACGACAAAGACGCTCATCGTGACCGCCTGCGGACTGTTCAGGACCGTGGCCGCCATAATCGCACCGTGCTCGGTAAATGCGAACGGCAGACTCTTGGCGAATTTCAGGCGGCGGAGGTGATCACAATTTGTGATCACCTCGGATTTCTCGCCAGAAGTGAGCCGGAACATAAAATCCTTGGGAAAGCGATTGGCATTACGCTTCACCGCTTGGTTCAGCGTTCGCGTCTCGACGCCATAGAGGCTTGCCAAATCGGCGTCAACCATGACCTTGTGGCCGCGAATCGTCAGAATAAGGGATTCAAGAGGTTTGGAATGCTTCATGGGATCGGCTTCCTCACGCATGGCGTCGTGCGGCATTCCCGCTCTGCTTCAAGCCAATCGAGATCGTCAAGAACCTCTTCCGGCAGCGGCGACGGCGAGCCGAGCAAGCGGCGCAGTTCTCGCTTCTGCCGGTAACGGCGCCACACCGCTTCATCTTCATTGAACCGACGGGCGAGTTCTTGAGGATCGTCGGATAAGCTCATGACACCTTGATCTCGTAGGGAGTCTGGCGGACGAGAATCCGTTCGGCTTGCAGCCGGTCTTTCCCCAGCAGGCAGCCGGCGCAATAGATTACTTTCTGGCCGTCGAACTTCGGCAGCTTCGCCAGCACCGATCGCGTGAGCACATTGCCGCCGTTGGCGCGCTTGTCGTCGAGAACCCCGTTATAGAGCAGATAAATACCCACGCCGCGACATTCGCCCAGGAACGGCGATTTCGTCACGCGCCCGCGCGGCAAGGGTTCGCCCGTCTCGGTGAAATAGACGTGCCGCGCCAAATCGGCGAAGCTCACCGTTTCACGAATCTTGCCGGCTTCGTCGAACAGCGGCTCGCCCAACTCGCAATAGCGAAACCCGCCGCCAAGCCCTTCGACCTTCTCACCCTTCGCGTTGTTGTAGCCCTCCGCCACGCGCCTCACCCGCTCCGAAGTAACTTCGCGCGCGATCTTTTGCTCCATCTCGACGAGGATGAAGCGGCGATTGCCGCCGTCTTGCTTGTTGAGGTTGAGGACAGCATGTGCGGTCGTACCGGAGCCGGCAAAGGAATCGAGAACAAGATCATTCGAATCAGCAGTTAGTTGAACAATTCGCGCAACAAGCTTTGTCGGTTTTGGCGTCATAAAAACTTCCGATGCTCCGGGAAGTACGTCCAGCAGTTCCCTCTTCGCATCCTGTGTGTGTCCAGCTTCTTCGTAAGTCCAAAGCGTCATTGGAACAACACCTTGCTTAACCTCACTGAGAAATATCTTGGGTGCGGGGACATTATTCCCCTCCTTGCCCCACCAAATCCTTCCATCGCGATCAAGCTCTTCAAATTTTTCCTTGGACACGCGCCAATATGAACCTCTTGGCGGTCCGGGGATTAGACGGCCAGAGGGACATGTAATGCTGTATACGCCAAGGCTATAGGAATTACGGGCTGCCAGATTGTTCGGACGCCACGGCCCACGAGGGTCGTTGTCGAGATTTTTGTATGCCTTATCCTGCTTTTCTGAGCGGGGGATTAGATTCCGCTGCCATTGCGCCTTGTTCTTTGCATACAACACCACGTAGTCGTGGTTTTCAGAGAGATACTTAGCTGAGGCCTTTGGCGCGTAGTTTTTTCCCAGATGATTGAAGTGATGAAGTTATGCTCTCCAAAGATTTCATCCATCACATACCGAAGCGCCTGAATCTCATTGTCATCAAGACTTACAAAAATCGCCGCATCTTCGCGGAGGAACTGCCGGAGCAGCGCCAGCCTCGCATACATCATGCACAACCAGCGGTCGTGCCGGTCGAGCGTCTCCCCCTCCTTACCGACAGTCTTGCCGAGCCATTCGCGAATGACCGGGCTGTTCACGTTGTCGTTATAGGCCCAACCCTCGTTGCCTGTGTTGTACGGAGGATCGATGTAGATGCACTTCACCTGACCTGCGTAATAGGGCAGGAGCGCCTTGAGCGCGACGAGGTTGTCGCCCTGCACGATGAGATTGCCGTCACCCGGTTCGCCGCAGGCGAGATCAGACACATCCTTGAGCAGGTGAAACGGCACTTGGTGGTGATGATTCACCACCGCCTCTTTCCCGATCCAGTTCAACGTCGGCATAACGGCCAGTCTCCTACGCCTCTTCGCCGGATAAATCAATGAAGAAACCAGGGCAAGAGCTTTTCGCTGGTGGCGTACGGCAAGGCAAGCGACGAGCGAATAGGAGGCACCGGAGACACACGGCTTCAGCGAGAGCCTTGCCTGTAGCGTTCCGCTCCATCCTGAAGAGGCCGGCCTGTAGCAAGATTCCCCCTCGGCTTTGCCTTGCTCTCACTCGATTGCTCCCCCTCAAGACAACTCTTCGGTTTTGCTGAGGTGTTTTCTTCTTGCCCCTGGTGCCCTTGTGGCCTGCCCCTTGCACATCCTTCTGTTTCAGCAGAGGAGAAATATTTTCATGAAATCGAGAAGTCTGTGTACAATCGCCTTACTCTTGTGGGTGCTCAGTGCGGCGGCCCTTGGCTGGTTGTTTGTGAAGGGCAGGACGGCGCCGAGCACGGATGGGCGAATGCACGTCTTATTGGCCCCGGCGGAGCGGGATCAGATACTGGGAGAGATGCGGCTGCTGCTGAAAGCGGTGCACGGGGTGGTGACCGGACTGAGCGGACCGGAGCAGCAGGAGGGTCTGAAGCAGGCCGAGCAGGCGGCCCGCGCGGCCGGGATGGGCATGGCCGCCGACGTGGACCCGGCGCTCATGATCAAATTGCCGCTCCCCTTTAAGCAGATGGGCATGTCGGTGCATCGTGACTTCGACGGATTGGCGGACGCGATCGCGCAGGGGGCCCCTCCCGCCCAGATCATGAACCGCCTCTCCAGCATCACCAGCCGCTGCACGACCTGCCATGACCTCTATCGGTTGTCGGCAAACAAATGAGCGCAACTTTCGGACTTGCCGACTTTCCAACTTCGAGACCTAGGCTTCTTTCACAAGGAGGTGCTGCGATGACCTGCAACGTTGGAGGAATCGAACGACCCATCCGCATCGGACTCGGCCTGGTTCTGCTCGGAATCGGCGCCTTCGCGGACCTTCCACCCATCGCCACGGCCATCGCCTATGTGATAGGGACCGTGGCCCTGGTCACCGGCGCCATCGGCTTTTGTCCGGCTTGGACCTTGCTGGGGATCAACACCTGCCCCACCAAGCCCTCGAACAAGCCCTAACGCAGACTCGGCGGCAATCCCGCTCGGAGGAAGAGTCGGTCGGCATGCCAAGGAGAATCTATGCTCCGACTTTCAGGCTGATCGTGTATAATGCGACCCAACCGTTGGAAGCGATCCAATGACCTGTCCGGATCAACCGCACGACCAAGACCCCTCGGGGTTCTCCACCCCCATCGGCTCACGCCGCAAGTTCTTCCGCTGGGTCACCGGCGCCGCCGCGGCTGTGATTGGCGCAGGTCTGGCCATCCCCTTGATCGGCTATATTCTCTCTCCGGCCTTCAAGCGGCGGGAGCAATCCTGGGTTGAAATCGGCGCCGTCGCCGACCTGGCGCCTGGACAGCCCAAACAACTGGACTACCTGCAGGCCGTGCAGGACGGATGGCTGACAACCAAGCTTCATAAGGCCGTCTGGGCCATCAAGCAGGCCGACGGGCAGGTCATCGTCTTCTCGCCGCTCTGCACCCACCTCGGCTGCGGCTACAGTTGGGATGATCCGGACCGGAAGTTCAAGTGCCCCTGCCACGGCAGCGTCTATGACGTGACCGGCAAGGTGATCGGTGGGCCGGCCCCGCGCCATCTGGACGTGCTCCCCTCCAAGGTGGAAAACGGCAAGCTGTTCGTGATGTACAAGGAGTTCAAGGCCGGGCTGCCGACAGCGGTGGAATTGTGACGCGAGCGACGCGTCGCTCGTCGCTCGCGAAAAGTTTTCAGTTGTCAGTTGACTGTCCTCGGTTTTCGAAACTGACGACTGAGAACTGAGTACTCAGGACTCCTGATTTCACGCTTCACGAGGGATGCATGGCCTCTCGATTGTACGACTGGCTCGATAGCCGGCTCAAACTCACGCCGCTTGAAAATTCCCTCCTGAACGAACCGATCCCCGGCGGCGCGAGCTGGATCTACGTGTTCGGCTCCGCCACGCTGTTCCTGTTTGTCCTCCAGGCGATCACCGGCATGTTTCTCGCCGTCTATTACGCCCCGACCCCGGACCACGCCTACGACAGCATCCAGTTCATCGAAGCCCAAGTGACCTTCGGCGCCTTCGTCCGCGGCCTCCACCATTGGGGCGCCTCGGCGATGGTCACGGCGATCGGCCTCCACATGTTGCAGGTCTATCTCTATGGAGCCTACAAGCCCCCCCGCGAAGCGCTCTGGATGGTCGGGGTCGTGCTGTTCCTGATCACCCTGGGCTTCGCGTTCACCGGCTACCTCCTGCCCTGGGATCAGAACGCCTACTGGGCCACGCAGGTCGGCATCAACATGATGGGAACCGTGCCGATCGTCGGTGATCTGCTGGTCCGTCTGCTCCGAGGCGGCGAGACCCTGGGGGCGCTGACCCTGTCACGGTTCTTCGCCGTGCACGTGCTCTTTCTGCCGGCCACGCTGGCCATGCTCGTCATGCTGCACCTCTTCATCCTTCGCCGCGTCGGCCCGGCCGGCCCCTGGCGGGGCGGGTACGAGCGCCGCAAGAGCGCCGCGTCCGGCGCGCGGCGCGAGGAACCGGCCGGGCCCGGGATCGTCGAACGGCGGGTGCGTGGCAGCGAGACCTTCTATCCCCGCCAAGTCTTCATGGATGCGGTGGTCATGCTGGGGCTTTTCCTCGTCGTCTCCGCCCTCGCCCTGACCGTCTCCTTTCCCCTGACCGACAAGGCCAATCCTTCCGACACCAGCTTCGTCCCGGTGCCGGAATGGTACTTCCTGTTCTACTACCAGTTGTTGAAGTACGTGCACGGCCCCCTCGAGCCGCTGGCGACCTGGATTCTGCCCGGACTCTTTTTTCTCGCGCTGCTGTTCTGGCCTTTCCTGGACCGCAATCCCGCCCGGAACCCTTCGGCCCGCCCCTTTGCGCTGGCCTCCGGGGCGGCGTTTCTCGTCATCGTCTTCGTCCTCTTGGGCATTTCCCTGCGCGACCTCTATGCCGTGCCGCGCGTGGATCCGGCCGTCGCAAAAGGGAAGGCGATTTTTGCCCAATTCGGCTGTGCGGGGTGTCACCGCATCCACGGGGAAGGCGGCGCGGTGGGACCGGATCTCTCCTATGTCGGCGACACGAGGCCGGACCGAGACTGGCACGTCCGCCACTTCCGCGATCCTCAATCGGTCATGCCCGGCTCCATCATGCCGAAGTTCCCGTTGAACGATCAGCAGGTCCATGACCTGACCAGTTACGTGCTGACGC
>VGXD01000054.1 GCA_016873525.1 Nitrospira sp.
TCTTCCGCGCTGGAGCAGATCGTCCGTCTGTCCAGGAACGAAGACAATGCCGTGCAGGTCTTCGCCCTGGCGGCGCTCGTCAAGCTAGGACGAGCCGACGCGCTGACCGATCTCCTCGGCACCGCGACCCTGCCGGATTCGGACTCTCGCATGGCGGCCCTGGGCGTCCTGGGCCGGCTCAAGCGCCCGGCCAGTTTTTCGCTCATCAGCCAATCGGTCTACGACCCCGATCCATCCGTCCGGGCCTTCGCCGCCGGGGCCCTGGGGGACTTCGGCAATCCCGAAGCCTTGCCGGCGCTGACTCACGCGCTGAACGACGAGAATCCCCGCGTCCGCAGCATCGCCGCCGCCAGCCTAGGACGGCTCGGCCTTGGGCGGGACCAGACCTTGACGCTCCTCAGGCAAGCGGCTCAGGATCCGGTCGAGATGGCGCGGGCTGGGGCCATTGAAGGCTTGCTCCGGCTTGGCGACGGCGAAGCGATCCTCCTGGCCGCCAACCTCGCCAAACATCCCGATCCCTCGGTCCGAAGCGCCGTGGCGCAGGCCCTCGGACTGGGCGGCCATCGCAAAGCCCTGCCGGTCTTGGAACGGCTGCTTCAGGACCAACAGCCTCAGCCGCGCCTGATGGCCGCCCGATCACTGGGCAAGCTCGGCGACCGAGCCGCTATCCCGTTTCTCAAAAAATCGCTGGAAGACACCGATCCGGCTGTTCGTGTGACCGCGGCTGGCAGTCTGGCCCTCCTCGTCCCGAGGACGCCATAGCCTTGCGAAAGGAAGGAGACCCATGCTGAAAATATTGGGCTGGCTGGTCTTGCTTGGAGCAACCTTTGCCGGCGGCTACTACGCCGGGCAACATTCGATCGGCGATCTCAAGAAATCCGTCACCGACTTGTCCCGCAACATTGTGGACACCACGATCGGCCTGGAACGGACCATACGACAGCGCCAGGGGTTGCTCGACGCCAAGGCGCAGGTCGTCGAAGCCAAGTCGGACCTGCTGGACCGCAACATCGGCAACGCCGCGAAGGGCTTGGAGGAGGCCATTGAGCAATTGGAAAAAGCGAGCGCCGCGGAACGGGACGGCGGACGGCCCCAAAAAATCAGGCCGCTGATCGCCACGGTCAAAGAAGCGCAATTGGAACTCTCGATGGGGAAAGCCATCCCGCGCACGAGGTTGGATGAGATTCAGAAGGAGTTGGACAAGCTCCTGTCCCAGGAGCGCTAGGCGGGGCTAGACCGTCGCGGCCTTCTTCTTCCAGGCCGCCAAAATCCGCTCGGCGCGCATTTTGACCACCAAGTCCGGATCCTGCATCAGCGGCTTGATCGCCTGCCGCCCTCGTTCATCCCCGATCTTTTCGAGCGCCGCCGCCGCCGTCAGCCGAATATACCAGTCTTTATCCTGCAACATTTCGATCAGAGGATCGAGCGCCTTGTCGTTCTTGATGCGGCCGAGCGCAATCACCGCCTGTTTGCGGACGTTTTCATCCTTGTCCTTCATCGCGGCCACAAGCTTCTCGACCGCCGGCTCGCCAAGCTCGACCAAGGCGTCGGTGGCGTCTTCGAGAAACTCGTCTTTGCGCAACTGCCCGATCAAGGGATCCAGCACCCGCTCGTCCTTGATCTTTCCGAGTGCCCTGATGGCGTATTTCCTGATGTCCCAGTCGCGAAGCTGCTTTATCAGCCCCTCGACCGCCGGAGAGCCGACCATTGCCAAGGCCTCGATCGCCGCATCCCGCACCTGCCAGTCGCCGTCGTGCAGGGCTCGAACGAGGGGCTCCACGCAGCGCTCGTCCCCCATTTCGCCCAGCGTAATGATGGCCTCGCGGCGGACCACCCAATCCTGGTCCTGGAGAAGATCGATCTGTATCTCGATCTCGTCCTTGACCTTCTCTTCATCGAGCGCGACCTCTTCGGTCGCCTCGGACGTCTGGGGCGTCTCCGTGTCCGACGTCTCAGCGTGAGACAACGCATCAGAGACGTGATCGGTCAACTCGTCGCTCACGTCCAGCGTGTCGGACGTGGACAGGTCCATTGATTGCTTGGCATCGTCCGTCATGAACCACTCTCCGTCTTGCCGTTCCGTTCAGACTTCACGTTCCCGACACTCCACCAGACGGCCGAAGCGGCAGGCGCTAGGCGCCGGCTGCTGCCGCTGGGGCAGCCTCCACCTTCTTACCCTTCGCCTGGCGCAACCTGGCGGCAAGGCTCCGCCGCTTCCGTTGGACGCGCTTGAGGCGCTTGTGCAACGCCCGCAGAGCTGCATCGCCTTCGGGATTCTCGGCCCCGGCCAGCCGTTCCCGCACCTTTTTCCCCAACCGCGTCTCGTCCGTCTCCCCGGGGGTCTTTTTAGCCATACCGTCCACTCCTCCCTTGCCCTGCCTCGAATGTCATGCCGCATGGACCGATCGGAAGGCCACAGTGTAGTGGAGGTGCGCCGGCGGTGTCAACCGCTTGCCGCAAGAATCGACGCACGTTGGTCGAGTTAAAGAGAGAGAGAGATCCGGTAGACCACTTGTTCGGCGGCCATGAAATCCGCCACCCGACGAGTCCGGCGATCGCGCACGAATTCGCCAGGGAACAGCGTAAGAAGGCGCACGTCTTGAACGTCGCTGTTGGGAACAGGCTGCTCCGAAGACGACTCGGTTGACGCCAAGGCCGTTACGGACCGATCCTCCGCTGTCATCAATTGCGTGCCGTGGTTCCCAACCACCTCGAGAGAAATCGCTGCCACTCCGTCTTCCATCATGCCCAACTTCTGGGCCGCGGCGTACGACAGGTCGATGATGCGCCCGTTCACATAGGGTCCCCGATCATTGATACGCACCCGCACCTGCTTTCCGTTCTTCACATTGGTAACCCGCACCACCGTGCCCAAGGGAAGCGTCCGATGGGCGCCGGTCATAGCCCGCATGTTGTAGATTTCCCCATTCGCCGTCAACCAACCGTGAAAATCGCTCCCGTACCAGGAGGCGATGCCTCGCTGCTTCATTCCAACATCCAGATCAGCCTTCCCCTTGGGGAGACAGGTGCAGGCCGTCACGAGGAGGCTGAGCCCGCAGATCAGCCCCCACTTCTCATACAGTCGTTTGTTCGAACTCACAAACCCTCCGCCTAAATTGTTTTGCCACGCTGATTGGACAGCGCCCCAAAATCGTCAGGAAGTTCGGACTGGCTTACTAGGTACTCAGGAGAACCCGACGATTGGGGGATGGTCTTGGGGATACTTGAAGTGGCTGGACTATACCAAGGCCCCGTCGGACAAGTCAAGACGAACTTGAGCTATTCTATATTTATACAGTAATTACAATGAGTTACTTGCGTTTTAAGAACAAAAAACCAAGTGGAGGGAGGGTGATGGATAGCGAATAAGGCAGGCCGTGGCAGGGGGTCTGATCAGCCTGGATCCCCCCTCCGTTTCCCTGATTGCTTCCCCCATAGTGCGCTGCATCGCTGTTCAAGAGTTCCTGGTACCAACCAGGCTCAGGCACACCGACCCGATAGCCATGTCGTGGCACAGGCGTGAAGTTGCCGATACAAAGAACGCAGTCGGCGGACTCCCTGGCTCGACGGAGAAAGGCAATCACGGATTGCCCGGCATCGTTAAAGTCAACCCATTGAAAACCTTGGCATTCAAAGTCTACTTGCCACAAAGCAGGTTCAGTCCGATACAGGTCATTGAGATCGCGAATATACCGCTGCAGCCCCTGATGGGGTTCGTATTGGAGCAAGTGCCACTGAAGACTTTCATCGTGGTTCCATTCTATCCACTGGCCGAATTCTGCCCCCATGAACATCATTTTCTTGCCTGGATGGCCATACATGTATCCGAAAATAGCCCGTACATTCGCAAACTTCTGCCAATCGTCGCCAGGCATCTTGCTCAGGAGCGATTGCTTGCCGTAGACGACCTCGTCGTGGGAGAAGACCAAGACAAAGTTCTCGCTGAAGGCATAGATCAGCCCGAATGTAAGCTTACTCTGATGGTACTGGCGATGGACCGGGTCAAGCTGGAAATATTCCAGCACATCGTGCATCCATCCCATATTCCACTTCAGACCGAAGCCCAAACCACCCAGATAGGTCGGGCGTGAAACCCCAGGCCAAGCCGTGGACTCCTCGGCAATGGTCAGGACGCCTGGATTTTCCTGATGCACTATTTCATTAAACTCTTTAATGAAATCGACTGCCTCGAGATTTTCATGACCGCCGAACCGGTTTGGAATCCACTCGCCGGACTTCCTGGCATAGTCCAGGTAGAGCATGGAAGCCACGGCATCGACACGCAAGCCATCGATGTGATACCGATCCAGCCAAAAGAGCGCGCTGTTGATCAGGAAACTTCGCACCTCCACCCGGCCAAAGTTGAAGATGCGGCTGTGCCATTCAGGATGGTATCCGAGGCGCGGGTCTTCATGGTCGTAGAGGTAGGTTCCGTCAAAACAGGCCAACGCATGGGGATCATCCGGAAAATGAGCGGGCACCCAATCCATGACCACCCCGATCCCGGCTTGATGGCAGGCGTCGACAAAAGCCATGAAGTCTTCCGGCCGGCCATAGCGACTGGTCGGCGCAAAGTACCCGGTCGTCTGGTACCCCCAGGACCCGTCGAAGGGGTGTTCGGTCACCGGCATCAGTTCAAGATGGGTATAGCCCAAGTTTTTGACGTAGGGAATGAGCTTGGCCGCCAACTCCCCGTAGGTCAGCCACCGGTTGCCTTCCTCCGGAACCCGCATCCAGGAACCCAGGTGGACCTCATAGAAAGTCAACGGCCTATTTAATGGGTCGCGGGAAGCTCGCGCTTCCATCCATGCGCCATCACTCCACCGATAGGCGGAAAGGTCCCGGACAACGGACGCGGTCTTGGGCCTGACCTCGGCCGCAAAGGCATAAGGGTCCGCCTTGAGAAACGGCACCGGCTGATTTCGTGACCGTATTTCATATTTATAGACAGTGTCCTCAGGAAGGCCTGGAATAAAGAGTTCCCACAGACCGGTTTGGCCTCGGCTGCGCATCGCATGCCGACGCCCATCCCATCGGTTGAAATCGCCGACGACGCTGACGCGCAACGCATTCGGAGCCCACACCGCAAACCGCACGCCTGAGACCCCCTCGAGAGTCCGCACGTGCGCGCCCAGCATGTCATAGGCCCGGTAATGGCGTCCCTCGGCAAACAGGTGGAGGTCGAAATCCGTGAGCTGCGGCGGGTAGGCATAGGGATCGCCTTGTTCCGTGACGCTGCCGCCTTGTTCCCTCACCCGAAGCGCATAGCGAAGCTTGCCCCGGGAGATCGGCACCGTGACCTCAAACAACCCGGCCTCGTGGACGGCGGTCATAGGAATGGGCCTGGTGCCCACTCCTTCCGGCAGCAAATCGACGGACGAAGCCTGCGGCAAAAAAGCCCGCACGACCGTGGCAGCCTGTCCGTCGATCAAAAGCGGATGGGGCCCCAGGATGGCAAAGGGGTCCCAGTGCTCAGCCCGCGCCAGCCGCTCGATATGCTCAAGATTGTCTCTCATGTCAGACACTGTAGCCGATCCCGTGAAGGGAGGCAATTGAACCGGCCGCCCGGCACGGAACGCCCGGCTGCTTGACAGGCACCGGCCGCTTGCATAACATCCCCCCTGATCGTCGTCCTGTGCATGGCAGGCAGCGAACCATTCCGTCGGTCATCCCATAGCCATCATCGCACGCCATCATCGAACCATCGTCGTCGGATCGCGCGTCGTCCGGCAGGCAGGGAGCAGGAGGGGCGCCATGGCCGTCAAAGGATCGAGCGAGGTCATCAGCGTTTTGACCACCCTGGCCATTTTCTGCGCCGGGACCGGCCTCACGCTGGGACTCCGCCACCTGGCATTCCGCACCCTGCATCGCTGGGCCGCACATGCCGACTCCGCCCTGGATGCGATCATCGCGAAGAGCCTTCGCATTCCTTCGGTGGCCTGGTGTTTTCTCATCGGGACCTACATCGCCCTGGACCAGGCCCGCCTCCCCCCCAAGCCAGGCGCCCTGGCGTTGAACCTCATCTACGGCTTGCTGATCTTATCGGTGACCGCCGCGGTCGCAAACCTGTCCGGTGTCGCCCTCGAACACACCTTAAAATCGCACCACCTGCCCATCCCTGCGACCGGCCTCTCGCTGACGATTTTCAAAACCGGCGTCTGGACCCTGGGAGGGCTCGTCCTCCTCAGCAGCCTGGGCGTTTCCATCACCCCCATCCTCACCGCCCTGGGCGTGGGAGGCCTCGCCGTGGCCCTGGCGCTGCAGGAAACCCTCTCGAATTTTTTTGCCGGCATCCACCTGCTGGTCTCCCGCCCCATCCGGGTCGGCGACTTCGTCAAGCTGGAAACGGGACAGGAAGGGTACGTGGTGGACATCAGCTGGCGCGCCACGAAGCTGCGCACGCTGCCGAACAACATCGTCGTGGTGCCCAACAGCAAGATGGCCCAGTCCATCCTGATCAATTATTGCATGCCGGATCCGACCATGGCGGTCGCCATGCCGATCGGGGTCGGGTATGGCACCGACCCGGACCATGTGGAACGCGTGCTGTTGGAGGAAGTCCGCAAGGCCGTCGGCCAGGTTCCCGGACTCCTCGCCGAGCCGGCCCCTACGGCCCGCTTGGTCCCCGGGTTCGGGGACTCTTCCCTGGACTTTACCCTGACCTGCCATGTGCGGACGTTCGAAGATCAGTACGTCGTGCAGCACGAACTCCGCAAGCGCATCGTCACGCGATTCCGTGACGAAGGGATCGAGATGCCCTTCCCGCAACGCACCGTCCATTTGAAAACCGATGCCAAGCCGTAACCGATCCCGGCTCTTTGACCGTATCCAGGAACCTGCGTAGCGCCCATGCAAGACCATCGACACGATGAACGGGAATCGACCGTCCGATTGATCCGCCTCGGATTTTTGATCGCGCTCGGCGCCCTGTTCCTTGCCATCTTCAGCCCGTTCTTTTCCATCATGGCCTGGGCCGCGATCCTCTGCTATGCCCTCTACCCCCTGTATCGGCTCCTGCTACGCGCCACCGGCAGGCGCCAGACGGTCAGCGCGTTGCTCATGTGCCTTGTCCTGATGATCGGCTTGATCCTCCCCCTCGTCTCGGTTTCGTTTCTCATCGGGGAAGAGACCGCCAGAACCTATACGGCCAGCGCCAACCGTGTCGAGCAGGGCGCCACCTGGGAAGACTTCCTGCCAGGCCGGTGGAGAGACCACCCCCTCATCTCCCTCACCGTCGAACGGCTGAATGAACTCGAACGACGCACAGGGACAGACCTCCGGTCGCTCATGGCCGACAACTTGACGGAAATGGGGAAGGGCCTCGTC
Source organism: Nitrospira sp. (assembly GCA_016873525.1). Taxonomy (GTDB): domain Bacteria; phylum Nitrospirota; class Nitrospiria; order Nitrospirales; family Nitrospiraceae; genus SCVQ01. The sequence goes on from VGXD01000054.1 coordinate 7,327, forward strand.
GAACAGCTCGGCAACCTGGCCACCAACGTCCTGATCGGGGGCCTCAAGCTGCTCTTCATCGCCCTCTGCTCGTTTTTCTTTTTTCGAGACGGCGCCGCCCTCCTCGCATGGGTCCAAGACATCCTGCCCTTCTCGCACGAACGCCAACACGTGGCGTTGCGACGCTTCGATGAAGTGGTCACGGGGTCCATCTACGGCAACGCGCTGGTGGCGCTGCTGATCGGCAGCGTGGGGGGACTGGCTTTTTTCACCGTGGGATTCCATTCCCCCTTCCTGTGGGGCGCCGTGATCGGCATGCTGGCCTATCTTCCGATTCCCGGCGTCTCGCTGGTGTGGCTCCCCGGCGCCCTGTACCTTTTTTTTGAGGCCGCCTATTTGAAAACCGCCATCCTCTGCGGAGCCGGCGCCGCCATCATCTTCCTCGACTACGCTGTTAGAAACCTGCTGGTCGCCAAGCGGGTGCAACTCCACCCGCTCCTGGTCATCCTCAGCGTCCTGGGCGGGATCAAGCTCTTCGGATTGTTGGGACTGGTCGCCGGCCCCCTGACCGTGGCCATGGGGAGAACCGTTCTGGACATGTATCGGCTGGAGCAGAGCGGGTCGGGGAGCACGACACCGAAGTCATCGTCTCCCCGACCGCAGGACATGTAAGCCCGCACAAAGCGGGTTGCGGGAGTTACTTCAACCGCAGGAGCTTATTCTCCACCTTCGTATTCATCACCAACTTGTCGAAGCTCTCGGACAGCACCTCGCTGGCCAGTTCCTGCACATCTTCCGGCTCGAACCAAAACACCTTTTGAGAGCCGCCTCCATTGAGGGTCATGCGGACCACGCTGCCATCGGCCTTATTGACGGCCTCAACCGCCACCTTGGTCTTGACCGTAATCTCCGTCGAACCGAACTTGCTCTGGGCGTTGACGGAGAAATCCAGCACCTTGCCCGACAGCATCACGTCCGGCGCCCCCTCCGTCCGCCACCCCTTGCGCTTCAGGTAGTCGGCCGCCACCTTGGCGACCATGTCGCCGGCCTTGCCGCCCGGAACATTAAACGTCGTCTCCCCGTCCCAGAGATGACGGCGCACCCCCAGCCGGCCTTTTTCGCCTCGCGCGTCTTCAAACGCCGCCACCGCCACGCTCAACCCTTCACCCGCTTTCTCCACCTTCACGGCTTGCAAATCCAAATTCACCACCGACCCGTTGGCGGCACATCCCGCCATCAACAATCCCACGCCGAGCACGAGCCCTTGTTTCCATCGACCCATGAATCCTGTCACGAGCGCCTCCTTCCTTCCGTCCGCCGCGGCATCCCCTTCGCCGGCCGAGCCCCTTACGGCCTATTGGGCCGCGAAGTGCGCCCGCCGATTTTTCTGCCAGCACTCCTTGCTATGTTCCGTGCAAAACGGTTTTTCCTTGCCGTAGCTGGTGACCTGGATCTGCGCCATCGAGATCCCGAGATCGACAAGATACCGCTTGGCCGCCTGGGCCCGTCGCTCGCCCAGCACCAGGTTATAGGCCAAGGTGCCGCGCTCGTCGCAGTGGCCCGCAATGACCAGTTTCGCCCCTTGGCCCGCCTTCAGCATCTTGGCATTGGCCTCCAGCACCGCCTTGGCATCGGTTCGAATGGTCGCCCGATCGTAGTCGAAAAACACATCGCCCAACCCGGCCAAGGCCAAAGAGGCCTCGGCTGCCGATGCCGGGGCCGGGGCCGTGACCGACGGCACCGCCCGTTCCGCCACGCGAGCCTCCGCCATCGCGCCAGGCTTGCCAAACCCCATCTCTTCCTTGGGCGGCGCCTCGCGTTCCGGAGCAGGCTCGGCCTTGGCCGCTTCCATCGGCTCCACCTTCTTGGCAACCGGCGAGCCTGGCGCCAGGCTCTGGTCTTGCGTCGAGGTTGTCACGGTTTTCCCCCCACAGCCTGCCAGCAAGGACCCGGCGGCCAGACAGGCCACGAACACCGCGTAACGACCGTTTGCGAACATCCTCATCGTCATAATCCCCCCTTGGTTCACTTGGGTTCACTTGGCGTGGATCGAACGAGCGGCAAGCCCGTCTTCAAGTTTCAGACAGGCCACCTCCACCGGCTCGCCCACCTTAAGATTGTCCAGCGTCACCTTCTGTTTGCCCCTTGTAATCACGGTCCCGGCTTCCACGACGGCCCCGACGATCAGCTCTTCTTTCTTGGCGGTCATGGACTTGATGACAATGACCTGCGGATGGTCCGCAGCATTAACCGCCACCACCTCTCCCCGAACGGTGCGCAGGGCTGCATCAGAGGCCGCGCCAGCCCCCGGCGCCGTCATCCCCGCCATCCCGGCAACCGCCAGTACGGCAACCGCCAGCACAGACCGCATCCTCAGGCTCATTGACGTCATATCTTTTTCTCCTCCCCTTGACACGTTTGCGGAGGCTCCCCACCCGATTCCAACGAGCACAACGCCTGTACTATAACCAGAATCATCCCTCTGGGCAAGAGCGCGTCGACATGTCCCACGCCTCGCCGGAACCGCTCTGGTCGTAGACGCCGCCAGCCCTTGAACCTCCGCCGATGGCCGGGACCCCTTGCGGCCCTGAATGGGGTCAGATACATCTGAGACGATCTCTGCTAGAAACGGGGCCTCAGAAGGAGGTCCCGCATGCAAATTGTCCGATGGCCTCGCCCATTTCTGCGAG
>VGXD01000055.1 GCA_016873525.1 Nitrospira sp.
GCCCGCCGATCAGGTAGCGCGTGAAATTCGACTTGCCGTTCGCCGCAGCGGTTTGTTCTTCATCCAGATTATCCACTGAATCCCTCCTCGCAGCCGTCGGCAATCAGCCTCGATCCGGCGGCTGACGGCTGACCGCTTCCCAGCGCATTTTTACATCCTGACATCCAGCACCATGAGGGCGACAAAGACCAGGACTGCCAGGACCCCGACCACCACGTTGACGAACGGCATGGGCCATCCCCGCTCCAGCAAGACTCGGTCCAGGAAGGGATAGACCACAAACAGCCCCGCCCCGCCCATCAGGCTCCAGAGGGACAACGGCCCAGGCAGCAGCGTAATCCACATGTAGGCAGCCGAGAAGTACCAGGGCGGGGACACGTCGGAAGCCACCTCCTGCGTATTGGCCGGCGGACCCAGCGTCGGGGGAAAGATCATGACCAGATCCACGATCAGCACCAGCAACCCCACGGCGATGGCGCCCATCACCAAGGTGTGTTCGGGATAGAAGGGATGAAAGCCACGGCTGCCTTTCACCTCGGCAAACCCCTTGAGCCTCACGATGATCACGTGGCCGAGCACAAGGCCGCCCAGCAAGACGGGCAGCAGCTTGGTGTGCAGGTCGTAGAGCCGCAGAAGCGTCCCTCCCGACACTTCCTCGCCGCCGCGCAGGAGATACATGAGCGGCAGCCCCACGACGGGCAGATTCCCCAACATGCTGGTCACGACCGTCATCCCCCAGTAGGACACGTTGTCATACACGAGCGAATAGCCGGTAAAGCCCATCCCCAAGGTCACGAAGAACACGATCGAGCCGCTCACCCATTTCAACTCGCCCGGCGTCCGGTAGGCGCGGGTCAAAAAGACCCGGATCACATGGAACAGCAGAAACAGGATCATCAGATCCACCGAAAACTTGTGCACCCCCCGCACGAACCAGCCCAGATACACCTCATGGGTGATTTGTTCCACGCTCTCATAGGCCTGGTCCGGCGACGGCACGTAGTAAAAGGTGAGTAGAAGGCCGGTCGTCACCAGCAAGCCGAAGAGGGTCAGGGGAATGGCCCCCAACGTATAGGGCCACCAATCCAGATGCTCCGGCAGGTCCTTCTGGATATAGTCGATCCAGTTCTTGGACCCTGTCCTGCGCTCGACCGGTGATGCGGCAGATTCCATCGTTGATCCTCGCAGACAGTTATCAGAGATCAGTTCTCAGTTGTCCGTTTTGGGTCCGACTGATGACTGACCACTGGCAACTAACTACTCTGAATGTTCACGTACAACTGATCGCCTCGCGTGACGACCTCGAACCGATCCAAGGGACGGGGAGGAGGGCCGGCGATGTTCTTGCCGGTCTTGTCGAACACTCCCTGGTGGCAAGGGCAGAGAAACTGCTCCCGCTCCTTGCTCCAGGACACGAGACAGCCCAAATCCGTGCACCGTCTGGAGAACGCCAGCACCTCCTCATTCGTCCGCAGCACCACGATCTTCTGCCCGCTCAAATCCATCGGCACCGCCTCCCCGACCGGCACCCGGGACAGACTGCCGATGAGGACCGCTTCGTACCGTTTGGGCTTCGGGCTGGGGACGAGAAACTGGAGAAAGCGCAGCGCCAGGGTCCCCATCCCGAAGAGCAGACCAAACCCCATGACCGCTTGGCTCAGAAACCGCCGCCGCCCAAGATCATCGTGGATAATCGCCATAATTCTCCAGAATTGACGATTGATTCATTGACGATTGCCCATTACCGCCCGCCAATCACTCAATGGATCAATTGTCAATCGCACAATGCTTTCAGGAGTAGCCCCGCTCCCCGTGCTGAGCGAGATCCATCCCCATGATCTCCTCCTCGCCCTCGACACGGGGTTGCAGAACCAGCGAGAGCCCCTTCGTCAATACCATCGTCAGCAACCCGGCATAGGCCCAGACAGTCAGCACGGCGACCATCTGGACGAAGAACTGATAGGGATAGCCGAAGAACAAGCCGTCGCTGCCATCGGGGTTCACGGCCGTCGAGGCGAACAACCCGGTCGCCACCATCCCCCAGGTGCCGCCGACCGCATGCATGCCGAACACGTCCAGCGAGTCGTCATAGCCGAGGATGGGTTTGACGAAATTCACCACCATGTAGCAGAGCCCTCCCGCCCCGATGCCGATCACGATCGCCGCCAGGGGACCGACGTAGCCGGCGGCAGGCGAAGCGGCCACGAGGCCGGCGACCGCTCCGCTGATCGTGCCGAGGAGCGTGGGTTTGTCGCGTTGCAGCCATTCCACGACCGTCCAAGCCAAGGCGCCGGCCGCTGCGGCAGCCTGAATAGCCACGAAGGCGCCGGTGGCGGTCGTCATTGCCGCAACGCCGGTCCCGGCCGAGAACCCGCACCAGCCGACCAAGAGCAATGACGCGCCGCAGGCCGAGAGGGGCAAGTTGTTCGGCTTCATCTCTATGCGCCCGTGGCCCTTGCGAGGCCCGATCACGATCGCCGCCACCAGCGCGCTCACCCCGGCGCTGATATGAATGACCGCCCCGCCGGCATAGTCGAGGCTGCCCAGATCGGCCAGCCACCCGCTCCCAAGCCACTGGGCGACCGGGCGATAGACCAGGAGAGACCAGAGAAGCCCCAAGAGGAGAAAAAACGAAACCCTGACCCGTTCGACCAGCGCCCCGGCTATCAATGCCAAGGCCAGGGCGCCGGCCATCATCTGGTACAGAAGAAGAAGTACGGCTGTGCCAGACCGATCGTTGCCTGCTGCGCCGGGAGAAACAAAGAAGAGATCGCCGCCCAATAACCAGAGGAGCGAGACCAGGACCAGGGCCAGAACCGGAAGCCCCATCGTGTTCAGGACGTTCTTCTTGCGGACCATGCCGCCATAGAAGAGCGCCACACCGGGAAGGGTCAGCATCAACAACGCGGTGGCGATCAGCAGCCAGACCTTGGGGGCTGTCTCAGGCATCGGGCCTCGCCTGCTTGATCGACACTCGATAGCCCTGGCCGCTCACCTTCCGCAGCACCACCTGCCCGGAGCGACTCAGCCGATCGACCGCGAGAAAGACTTGGGACCAGCTGACGTCCGGCAAAAACGTGGCCAGCTGTTCGAGCATCTGCCCCTTGCCGGACTCTAAGATCGCCAGAATCCGTTGTTCAACAGAGGGCAGCCTCTGTTCAGTCATGCTCGCACTCACCGGCTCCAGACCTGTGGCCATGGCGACCTCCCACTCGATAGCAACACGATGACACCATCGCTTCCTCGCTCACCGAGAAGGAATAGCAAGTTCAATGCCCGTCAGGCCAGGTCGGTTTCGGCTTAAAAAGGCTGTTGCTGCTACGAATCAGCTAGACCTTTCCGACAATTTTGTTGGAAGTCTGACAAAAGAGAAGGACGCAACGGAGAGAGGGGAAGACGGTGGCTGCGCTTGTGACCGGCGCCCGTCAACTCTTCGTCTTGCCTCCCTCAGAACCTCTTATACTCCAGCCACTTTCCATTGAGCGTGATCTTGCACCGGGCCTCCCCATGATTGCCGACCGTCCGGTCCATGTCGATGGTGAAATCGATCGCGCTCATGATGCCGTCGCCGAACATTTCGTTCGCCATCTCGCGCAACGCATCCCCATAGACCCCGATGATTTCCAGCAGCCGGTACTTGAAGGGATCGGTCGTATTCGGAAAATCTTCCCGCACGGGACACTTGGCAAGCCATTCCGTCGTGGCCTTATCGAGTCCCAAAGCCTTGCCCACCTTCTTCGCTTCAGCCGGGAGCAACCGTTGATTCCCGTTCAACACCGCGGCGACAAAAGTCGGGTTTTTGTCCACCAACTTCGCCAACTTGGCGATCGTGATTTTCTTGGCCAAACGCTTGGCCTTAATCACATCACGAACCTGCTTTGCTTCCATCGCATCCTCCCTATTTGAGACACACCACCCCTCAGGCGCGGCACTATACCATATATAATCTTGCTTTCAATCCCTCGTCAAAACCTCACAACCAGAGGAACCGCATCCATCGGCTGTTCCAGTTCGGCCACCCCGCCAACAGCCCCATGCGAGACATGGCGCACCAGGAAATGGATGATGTGGTTTCTGATCTTGTAGTAATGAGGATGTTCGATAATCGAATCCCTCGAACGGGGCCGCGGGATCGTCACGTCCACGATCTCTGCGATCCGAGCCGAGGGGCCATTGGTCATCAGCATGATGCGGTCCGAGAGCAGGATTGCCTCGTCCACGTCGTGAGTAACCATGAAGACGGTATTGCGGGTGCTGTTCCACATCTGGACCAGTTCTTCCTGGATCACGCCCCTCGTCAGCGCGTCGATCTGCGCAAAGGGCTCATCCAGCAACAGCACTTTCGGCTCGATGGAGAAAGCCCGCGCCAGCCCCACCCGCTGCTTCATGCCCCCCGACAATGCTGTCGGCCGCTTGTCCTCCGCTCCTTTCAATCCCACCAGCTCGATGTACTTGTGGACATGCGCAGCGATCTTCTCCCGGTCCCAGTCCGGATAGGCCGCCCGGACCGCCAACCGGATATTTTCAAACACCGTCATCCAGGGCATCAAAGAGAAATTCTGGAACACCACCATCCGGTCCAATCCGGGGCCGGAGACTTCTCGTCCATTGAGCAAGATCGCTCCTTCCGACATCGTTTCAAGACCAGCAATGATGTTCAAGAGCGTGCTCTTGCCGCAGCCCGAGTGCCCAATAGTGGTCACGAATTCGCCCTTGTCGATCTTGATCGTCGCATCCTTAAAGATGCAGACCTGCCCGTTCCCGGACGAGCTCGGAAAATACTTGGTGACATGGTCGATTTCCAGGAAAGCCATCCGCTCCTCCCCCTTGTTTATTCCTGATACGTGACGAGTCCCGCCAGCTTATTGAACCCGGAATCCAGAACGACTCCGACCACCCCCACGACCAGGATCGCGAAAATCACGCCGGCGATATCCAGATTGTTCCATTCAATCCAACTGAGGTAGCCAACTCCCAACTCGCCCAGCAACATCTCGGCCGGCACCACCGCCACGAGCGCGCTCCCGAACGAGATCCGGAGCCCGTTCACGATGGTCGGCGCCGCCCCCGGCAGGATCACCTTGAACAGCCGCTTGAACCAGGACAATTGGAGGATGGCGGCCACGTGGAGATAGTCTTTGCGCAGGGAATTGACCCCGAAGGCCGTCGTGGCCAGGGTCGGCCAGATGGCCGCCATGAACACGACCAGCACGGCGGTCCATTTCGGATCCTTCACCGTGTAGAGCAGCAGCGGCATCCAGGCCAGAGGGGAAATCGGTTTGAGTATCTGGATAAAGGGATTAACCGCCTGGAACAGCACTTTATTGAGGCCCAGGAGCACGCCCAGTATGATCGCCACCACGGAAGCCACCAGGAATCCGGCTCCAAAACGGGTCACCGTATAGAGCACCAGATAGGCAATCCCATGGTCGTTTGTCCCTTTCTTGACGAAGGCCTCACTCAACTCGGAGCGAATCTTGCCCAACACCGCCAGCGGCCCCGGCACTCCCTTCACCTTTTCCTTTTCCGGATTCCACGCGTACCCGCCCTCGGCCATTCGCAGGATGTCACCGTTGAACTCCATCATTTGCAGCTGATCCTCCGTGAAGCCCTTGGGATCGAAGGCTGCCCGCAACGTGGAGAGGTGCCAGACCACCAGAAAGAGCGCCAGCATCGTGACCGAGATCAACCACGCATCTCGGCGAATTTTCGTCTGTTCTTGCAGCATTCCAGCCATAGTGATTTCTCTCCCTTCTACCCCACTCCCTCCATTTTTTCACGCCATGCTGTGAATCTTGAAGCTCTTCACATAGGCTTCGGCCTGATTCGGATCGAATACTCTCCCCATAATCGTGTGCTTGGTCGAAGTGGCGTTGTGGGTCTGGTAGCCCAGTTCCTTCTCAATGCGATCGCAACCCGCCGCGAGGTAGACCTGCTCGGCCACCGCCTTGTAGTTCACGTCCCCCTTAAGGTGTCCCCACCGCTTCATCTGGGTCAAGATCCAGACCGCCATTGAGTGCCAGGGATAGGGATCGAAGTCGATCCGCTCCGGCACCTTCTTGATGTTGCCGAGCCCGTCGGCGTAGGTGCCGGTCAGCACCTGCTCCAGGACGGTCACCGGCTGATTCAGGTAGTTGGTCGGGGCGATCGCGGCGGCGATCTCCTTCCGATGGGAAGGATTGGATGCATAGTGCGTCGCATCCACGATCGCCCGCCACATGGCTTGAAACGTATTGGGATATTGCGTGGCAAAGTCTTTCGTCACGGTGAAGGCGCAGCAGGGATGGCGGTCCCAGATCTCCCGCGAGAGCATGAAAAGAAAGCCGACATTTTCGTAGACGGCGCGCTGGTTGAAGGGGTCCGGCCCCAGATATCCATCCACGTTGCCGGCCTTCAGGTTCGCGACCATCTCGGGCGGCGGCACGACGCGAATCTGCACGTCCTTGTCTGGATGGACGCCTCCCTCCGCCAGAAAGTAACGGAGCAGGTAATTGTGCATGGAGTAATCAAAGGGCACGCAGAAGCGGAACCCCTTCATGTCGGCCGCCGTTTTCACGTTCTTGTGTTTGACGTGCAGGGTGATGGCCTGCCCATTGATGTTCTCCACGGCCGGCATGTACATCGGGGTCGGCATAGCCCCGGCTCCCAGCGTCATGGCAAGCGGCATGGGGGTGAGCATGTGCGCCGCGTCCACCTCCTTGTTCACGGCCCAGTCGCGGATCATAGCCCAGCCGGCGGCGCGTTTGACCGAGGCGTTCAAACCGTGCTTCTTGTAGAAGCCCAGGGGCTCTGCCATGATGATCGGGGTCCCGCAGGTGATCGGGATGAAGCCGATACTGACATCCTTCTTCTCCGGCTTGCCCGCCGGATCAGCCGCGAAGGCCTTCAGCTTCCCCAGTGGAAAGGCTTCTGCAATGAGTGCCGCCAGAGCCGTTGCCCCCAGTCCGACCAGAAACTTCCGGCGGGAAGGGTTGGCCGCCCGCAGCACCGCCGCCACGACCGCCTGCTCGACCGTGCGGTCGAAGAATTCCTCGGACGATTGGGCTGAGTCTTGTTTGTGCTCGTGCCCAGCCTGGTTCTCATTGCTCATTGTCGTCATGGCGCCTCCTTCGTTTTTTACCCTTCGCTGATCCCATATTTTTTCATCTTGTAGGCCACCTGCCTAGGCGTGAGCCCCAAGGCGCGCGCCGCGCGTGCCTGGACCCAGCCCGCCCCCTCCAGGGCCGCCAGGAGCTGCTTGCGCTCCATCTCTTGCAGGCTGTCTCCGAGCGACGGTCGCTCGGCGCGCTCGCGGCCCGCTCGGCTGGATTGCCCGCCGGTGACCTGCTGCATGTCCGAGAAATAGCCGTGGAGCGACGGCGGGACGCCGTCCCGCGTGACCACCTCGTGCCCCGGCTCCACCATGACCACCAGCCGTTCCACGCAATTCTGCAACTCCCGCACATTGCCGGGCCAGTGGTAGCGCGCCATGAGCGTCAGGAGATCGCGTCCCAACCGCACCCGGCGGTGATTCTCCCGATTGAACCGCGCCAGGAAATGCTCGATCAGGAGCGGGATATCCCCCGCCCGCTCGCGCAGCGGCGGCAAGGTCACGGGTACGACGTTGAGCCGATAATAGAGGTCCTCCCGGAACGAGCCCGCCCGCACCATCGCCTCCAGGTCCCGGTGGGTGGCGGAAATCACGCGCACGTCCACCGAGAGCAGCCGGCTGCCGCCCACTCGTTCGAAGCACTTGTCCTGCAAGACCCGCAGCAACTTCACTTGGGTGCCAAGCGGAATGTCCCCGATTTCATCCAGGAACAGGGTGCCGCCGTCGGCCAACTCAAAGCGTCCCTTGCGCGTGTCCACGGCCCCGGTAAAGGCGCCCCGCTCATGCCCGAACAGCTCGCTCTCCAGCAACGTCTCGGCCACCGCCGCGCAATGGAGCCGAATGAACGCCCTCGCGGCCCGTGCTCCTTGCAGATGGATCGCCTTGGCCACCAATTCCTTGCCGGTCCCGCTCTCCCCTCGGAGCAGCACGGTCGCCTGGCTGTCGGCGACCCGCTTGATCTCCCGATAGACCTGTTGCATGGCTTCGCTCTGCCCCACCAAACTGGCGTGCAAGCCCGTGTGAAAGGACTCCCGAACCGTCTTATCGCGGCCCCTGCGGCCTGCTTCCTGCTGCCCGCCGGCCCCCTTCCCCTGGACCAGCCTGGCTTGCACCGCCAGCAGACGGTCACGGAGAAATTGCTTCGCCTGCGCCAGCCCCTCTTGGTCGCTGCCCGAACAGGCCAACGCATCGCTCATGCCCTCCAGAGCGGCACGCTCCTCCAACAAGTAGGCCCGAAGGGACTCGTGCACCTGTTCTTCCGCGTCCGTCACCGAGACCATCGGTCAACCCCTTGAACCAAAAAAAACGGCGCCAGTCTTCCGCTGAAAAAAGCTGGCTGCTTCCCTCAGCAAAGCTGGCGCCCTTGCCAGGAGAGCGGCCCGACGCCATTGTCGGGCCGCCCCCATCTGAATCGCTATGTTCAGCCCGCCATGTGGCCGGGCATCTCGCTGGCTCTACACATCGTAGTACAGGAAGAACTCATAGGGATGCGGACGCAACCGGAGTTGATCGACTTCCTTGCCGCGCTTGTAGGCGATCCACGTCTCGATCACATCCTCCGTGAAGACCCCGCCCTTGAGCAGGAACTGATGGTCCTTCTCCAAATGCCTGACCGCATCGTCCAAGCTCCCCGGCATGGTCGGCACCTTGGCGGCTTCCTTCTCCTCCAGGTCGTAGAGGTCCTTTTCCATCGGCTTGCCCGGATCGATCTTGTTCTCGATCCCGTCCAGTCCGGCCATGAGCATGGCCGGGAAGGCCAGGTAGGGATTGCAGGCCGGATCGGGAAACCGCACTTCGATCCGTTTCGCCTTGGGACTCGGCGAATACATGGGGATACGAATGCCCGCCGAACGGTTGCGGCTCGAATAGGCCAGGAGCACTGGCGCTTCGTAGCCCGGCGTCAAGCGCTTGTAGGAATTCGTGGTCGGGTTGGTGAAGGCGGCCAAGGCCGGGGCATGTTTCAGGATGCCGCCGATGTAGTAGAGGCACATCTGGGAGATCCCGGCATATTCTTTGCCGGCAAACAGGGGCTTCCCATCTTTCCAGATGCTCTGGTGCGTGTGCATGCCCGAGCCGTTGTCCCCGAAGATCGGCTTCGGCATGAAGGTCGCGGTCTTGCCGTGCCGGCGCGCCACGTTCTTGACGATGTACTTGTACATCATCATCTTGTCGGCCATGACCAGGAGCGAGTCGAACCGCAGGTCGATCTCGGCCTGCCCCGCCGTCGCCACTTCGTGGTGATGCTTCTCGATCGGGATGCCGGCCTTCTGCATCTCCAGAATCATCTCGCTGCGGATGTCCTGTTGGGTATCGGTCGGCGCCACGGGGAAGTATCCCTCCTTGTGCCGAATCTTCGAGCCCAGGTTCACGCCTTCCTGGCCTGAGTTCCAGATGCCCTCTTCGGAATCGATGAAATAATACCCGCTGTGGTTGTTCTGGTCGTAGCGGGCCTGGTCGAAGATGAAGAATTCCGCCTCGGGTCCCCAGTAGGAGGTGTCGCCGATCTTGGTGCTTTTCAGATACCGCTCGGCCTTCTGCGCGATGAACCGGGGATCGCGGTCGTAGTTCTCCCTGGTGATCGGATCGATCACGTTGCCGACGAGGCTGAGCGTGGGCACCGCGGTAAAGGGGTCCATGCAGGCCGTGGTCGGATCGGGCACCACCAACATGTCGCTGTTATTGATCGCCTTCCAGCCCCGAATGGAGGAGCCGTCCAATCCGGACCCCTCCTTGAAGGTGTCTTCGCTCAGTTCTTCGATCGGGATCGAGAAGTGCTGCCAGGTGCCGAGCAGATCGACGAACTTGAGGTCCACGACCAGCACCTTGTTCTTCTTCGCAAATTCCAATACCTCACGGGGAT
>VGXD01000056.1 GCA_016873525.1 Nitrospira sp.
GTGAAGGACCTGGCGCTGCAGGTCGCGGCGTCCAGCCCCTCCTTCGTCAAGCGCGAAGACATTCCGGCCGCGCTGATCGAAAAGGAAAAACAGATCTACCAGGCCCAGGCCAAGGAACTGGGGAAGCCTGAGGCGGCCTGGCCCAAGATCGTGGAAGGCAAGCTGGAGAAGTTCTATCAGGAAAGCTGCCTCCTGGAGCAGGCCTTCATCAAGGACTCCGGCGTCACCATTAAAAACCTCGTGGCGCAAAAGATCGCCAAGATCGGCGAGAACATCGCCATTCGGCGTTTCACACGCTACCAACTGGGTCACGAATGAGTGCTGCCAAATACCGGCGGATTCTCCTCAAGATCAGCGGAGAAATCTTGGCCGGTGACCAGGGCTACGGCATCCACCCTGCGGTGCTCGACACCATCGCGAACGAGATCAGTGCGGCCGTGGCCTTCGGCGTGGAAGTGGCCATCGTCATCGGCGGCGGCAACATCTTCCGCGGCATCGCCGCCAGCGCCAACGGGATGGAGCGGGCCTCCGCCGACTACATGGGGATGCTCGCCACCGTGCTCAACGCCCTGGCCCTGCAGAACGCCCTCGAACGCAAAGGCATCACCACCCGCGTGCAATCCGCCATCGAGATGAAACAATTGGCGGAGGGCTACATCCGCCGCCGGGCCATCCGCCACCTGGAAAAGAAACGGGTGGTCATCTTTGCCGGCGGAACGGGCAATCCCTACTTTTCCACCGACACCGCCGCCGCGTTGCGGGCCATGGAGATCGGGGCGGACGTGATCATGAAAGGCACCAAGGTGGACGGAATCTACGAGGCCGATCCGGTGACCCACCCGGCGGCCAAGATGTTCACCGAGATGCCCTTCCTGTCGATCCTCAATCAGAAGCTGAAAGTCATGGATTCGACGGCCATCACGCTCTGCATGGACAACAACCTCCCCCTGATCGTTTTTAATTTCAAGGCGCCGGGCAATCTCCTGAAAGTGCTGCAAGGCGACAAGATCGGCACCCTGGTCACCGCCGCCAGTCATTGACCCTGAAGAGGCCTCTCATGGCAACCGCCACCAAGCACAAAGTGACCGAACGCATGGAAGCCGCGGTCGAACACCTCAAGCGGGAACTGGGCAGTCTGAGGACCGGCCGGGCCTCGCTCGCGCTGCTGGACGGCATCAAGGTGGACTACTACGGCACGCCGACCCCCTTGAAGCAAGTCGCCAATCTGGGCGTGCCCGAAAGCCGGCTGCTGACCGTGCAGCCCTGGGAACCGGCCCTCATCAAGGAGATCGAGAAAGCGCTGCAAGCCTCCGGGCTCGGCCTCACGCCGGCCAACGACGGGAAAGTCATCCGGATTCCGATCCCCCCCTTGAACGAGGAACGACGGAAAGACCTCATCAAGCTCTGCAAGAAGCACGGCGAGGAAAGCAAAGTGGTCCTGCGGACCATCCGGCGGGACGGGAACGAAGAACTCAAGACTCTGCACAAAGACGGCACGCTGACCGAAGACGACCTGCGGAAAGCGGAAGCCGACATTCAAAAACTGACCGACCAATACGTCCAAAAGATCGACCAGATTCTCAAGAAGAAGGAAGAGGAAATCTTAGAAATCTAAGGGTCCCTCCGTGCCGGACCGGATTCCGACAAACACCTTGCCTCTTTCAACCCACGCCTCCCCGACCATCGCCGCCATCGATCTCTCCGCCCTCGCCCATAATCTGGCCGTCGTGCGCCGGCATCTCACCGCTCCCTGCAACATCCTCGCCGTGGTCAAAGCCGACGCCTACGGTCACGGCGCCGTCACAATCTCGCAGACGCTGGCGGGGCTCGGCGTGGCTCGCTTCGGCGTGGCCACGATTCAGGAAGGGGTCACGCTGCGCGACGCGGGCCTCCAGGCGCCCATCCTGGTCATGGGGGCCCTGCTGCCGGCCCAACTGCCGGACCTCCTCGCACACAAGCTGACGCCCGTGATCCACGAGCCCTCGATTGCCGAGGCCCTCGCCGCGCTGGTCCGTTCACGGCCCGACCCCTCCCCCATCCACATCAAGGTGGACACGGGCATGGGACGACTGGGCCTCGCGCCGGAGGCGGTGCTCCCTTTTCTTCAGTCGCCGCTCTGCAAAGGGCCGCTGCGCGTCGAAGGCCTCATGACTCACCTGGCCGACGCGGACGGCGGCGACCCCGACTATACCGAATCCCAGATCGCGCGATTTCGCGCCCTGGCCGCACAAGCCACAGCCGCCGGGGTGTCCATCCCCCTGCTCCACGTCGCCAACAGCGCGGCCATCCTCCGCTACCCCTCCTCGCACTTCAACTTGGTCCGGCCCGGCATCATGCTCTACGGCTATCAGTCGGCCCTGCGCGGGCCGGCCGCTCCGGACCTGCGCCACGTCCTCACCTTGAGCGCCACCGTCATGCAGATCAAACACCTGGCCTCAGGCCAGAGCGTGGGCTACAACCGCGCCTACCGGGCCTCCCGCCCCTCGCGCATTGCCGTCCTCCCAATCGGCTATGCGGACGGCTACAGTCGCGCCCTCTCCAACCGAGGCCACGTCCTGCTCAAGGGCCGCCAGGCCCCCGTGGTCGGCCGCGTGTGCATGGACATGACCATGGTGGACGTCACGGACATCCCCGATGTCACGGCCGGGGATGAGGCGGTCCTGATCGGATGGCAGGGCGAGGCACAGATCACTGCCGACGACCTGGCCCGGTGGCTCGACACCATTCCCTACGAAGTCCTCTGCGCCATCGGTCCCCGCGTCGCGCGGGTCTACCGCTGAACGACACCCACCCCCGTCCATTGCCCCTTCTCAACGCAAATCAGCAACCAAGCCGCAGTAAGATTTGCTTTCCCCATCGTGGCAACCTCACAGTATTTCAATCTCTCGGTGCTCTGATCCCTTCCTCCAACTCAAGAGGGACATCCGTCGGGGTGGCGGCAGCCGGCTCCAGCATGTGCGCGCCTAGCTGCTGTAGCTATCGGCGGAACGGCTGCGGCTCCCCCCATCCCCCATATCAGAATACGGGGGTTCTCCGATCCGCCCATGCCTGATTCTCAGAGGCATGGGCGGTCGGGCCTCGCTCGTTCCGCCGCTACGCACATCAGCACGGCACGCCCACAAAGTCGCTCGTTGCACCACCCCGACGGACGCGGTGCAGCCATCTGATTTTGCTGTCATCAAGTAAGGAGAGAACCAAAACGGTGGACGGGTCGCTGCAGACATGCCCCCGCTCTTGGAGCTTAATCCCTCGCTTCTTGAATTGGTTCAAATGGCTTAGCCAATAGGCGAGCATTCTCTTCCAATGTCTTCCAGGTTTCCATCCAATCAGAGTTGTCAAAGAACGCGTGGCCAAAACATTCGTCAAAAATGCGCACTATGCTGGCATGAATGTCGGTTAGAGTGATTAATTCTCGCTCGATCACTCTCTGGTCAGACGTAAAATAACGAAGTTCGATACGACCTAAGCTATGAATCCAGTTTTGGGAGCCATAGAATTCAGGGGTGAAGTGGATGTGAGCATCTGAAAGGATTCCTAGCTGTTTTTTGAGTTCATTAAGAATCTGATGATCGGATGGTAAATCTAGCTCCGTATAAAGATTCTTTGGCTTCTCCCCCCTATCCCTTGCTTGCCATCTGGCCATACGTTTTTCGAAGACCACCCATTTCTCTGCATTGCCAGGTTTTGCCTTAACAGCTAGTGCAACTTGCGCTATTTCGATAGCTCTTCGGGTAATTGCAGCAGCGTCTTCCGGCTGGCCTTGGGCAATCAGGGCTATCGCGGACAGAAATGACTTATGGCAGAGCAACAGCAAGCATGCAAAATGCGGAGGAGAATCTTTAGGCACCAGACCAACGGCCTTTTCATAAAGATCATTAACTGCCTGGCCGAGAACAGAAAAATGAGGGAGCTTGCCGATAGAATCGACATTACTTCTCTGGGCTCTTATATAATCTTCAATGCTCATAAGGCGACCTCAGTCTCGACCAATCAGGCATCTGCGTAAAAGTCCAATGCCGATCGTATAATAACAGGGAAGGCCTAGCAGCGGCCTGTCGCCGCCTCTCTCTTAATTTTCGTCTCGGCTTTAAGGGATGGTGTGGCGGGAGTCAGAGCGAACTTCGCCGGAGGAGCGGGGCACCCACCGAGGCTCTGCCGAGAAGGCAAGCGGAAACCGACTGAGTCCGCGAAGGAATTTCCGAAGGCTTCCGCTCGGCAGAGCCCGGAAGGGTCGCTCCGAGAGGCGCGGGAGCGGCTGACTCCTGCCACCCCGACCTCTCTCATGTCTTCATTTTCCGCTTCAGATGTTTTTCCACGCTGGCGACTTTGCCTGAGAGGCGGCCTTTGTGGTCTTTGCGATAGTCCACCTTGATCGTGCAGGAAATGCGGTTGCAGTCCTTCTTCATCCGCTCATAGCACTTCCGCACCACGCCGAAGACTTCCTCCCACTCCCCTTCCAGGACCGTCCCCATCGGGTTGAGCCGGTAATCCACCCCGCTTTTATCGATGATGTCCAAGGACCGCGACACATACTTGCCCACGCTCTCCCCTTTTCCCAGGGGACTCATGCTGAACTCCAACAAGACCATCGCGCCTCCTTCTCTCCGGCGACGTCGCGAGCGGCTCGCTACGCCTGCGATTTGCTCCGTTCGTCCAGCCAGGCCTGCGGGTACTCGATCCTGCCGGTCAGTCTAAATCCGTTGACCGCCTCCCGCAATGTGGCCCGTCGCAATTCCGCGTCCGGCTCGACCGCCTTCGTTTCGTCCCGGATGGACGCCAGCCACTCCAAGAACGGCGGGAGCTGTTCGCCGAAAAGCTGTTCGAGGTCCTGACGCAAACGGCTGGCCAGGGCCGGGGCCACCCCGCTCGTGCTGATCGCCAGGCGCAGGTGGCCGCTCTGCACCACGGCCGGCAGAAAGGCGTTGGAATATTCCGGCTGATCCACCGAACAGAGAAGCACCCGCTCCTTCTGCGCCAGCTCAAGCAGCGAACGGGAAAAGTCCGGATCGTCGCGCAGGGCGTTGACGATCAGCGCCACTCCCTGCATGTCCGTTTCCCGAAAACGCCGGACCCGGTGAAGGATTTTCGCCGAGGCCGTCAGTTTCTTGAGCCGGTCATTCAGCGTCGTGCTGATAACGATGACCTTCGCGCCGGCCTCCAACAACCGTTGGACCTTCTCGGCCGCTTCATCGTCCCCGCCCAACACCAGGCAGATCCGCCCGTTGACATCCAGAGAGAGTTGAAATCCAGGATTCGCCATGTCTTCCCCTCAAATAAAACCGTCAAGAGTCATAACGTCTATACCGTCATCCAGTCCGAATGCTTTCGACTTGAAGACTTTCCGACTTTCAGACCGGACATTCGGTCATGCGCCGTATCATACAGCAGGGCCGTCCCCCGGTAAATCGCGCTCTCCCATTTTCGATCGCCCCCAGGTATAATGACGCTCCATCGGCACGCGACAGTCCCCTGCCGCCTCGACTGCAACAAGGCGCAGAGAGTCGCATCATGCACGCGAAAGGAAGACCGTGGCAAATAACACCGTAAGAGTGATCGGGATGGCGGGCAGCGTGATCGCCCTGGCCGGCATTGCCGCCTGGCTGGGCTTGGCGCATGGCTGCGAACAACAGGGCGGAACCGGCGTGATCGCCGGACATGTGGCCATCGCGCCAGAGCTGGCTTCCCAGGTAAGTCCCACCGATGTGCTGTTCGTGATCGTCCGCCGCCCGCAAGGCGCGCCGCGCCCCCTCGCGGTCAAGCGGATCGATGGACCGCAATTCCCGGTCTCGTTCGAAATCACCAATGCCGATGTGATGGCGGAAGGATCGGAGTTGCGAGGAATGGTGGATGTTCTGGCCAGGCTGGACAAGAACGGGCAAGCCGGCCCCCCTCAACCGGGAGACCTCGAAGGGCGGTACACAAAGAATCCGACGTTGGTGGGATCCAGGGAAGTCGAGATCACCATCGACAAAGCCTACTGACGATCCCGCTCTACGGCTCCGGCGGATCGTCTTCCAATTCCACGTTCCAATAGAGATAATCCCGCCAGCTCTCCGGCGCGTTGCGAATCCCGATGGTGATGGTGACGACCGGATTCCAGCGCGGCTTGACCGGCTTTCGGATCAGCCTCATGCCGGCCTCGTCCGGCGTCCGCCCGCTCTTCCGGTTATTGCAGCGCCAACAGGCCGTCACGATATTGTCCCAGGTCTTGCGCCCCCCCTTGGCAATCGGGACAACGTGGTCGAAGGTCAGCTCTTCCGTGCGGAATTTCTGCCGGCAGTACTGACAGGTGTAGTTGTCGCGCGTGAAAATGTTGATGCGGGAGAACTTGACCGCCCGATGGCAAGCCTTCAGCCGGACCAGCTTGAGCAAGCGCATGACGGCCGGGAGCTTGATGGAAATGGAAATGCCCTGGATGTCCCGATCGTAGACCTCCAGGACTTCGACCTTCTCTTGCCACAGCAGCGTGATGGCTTTTTTCCAATGAACAACCCTGAGCGGTTCGTAGGTCGAGTTCAGCAACAGCGTCAGTTCCATGCGGCCCCCCTGAGCAGCGCCCTCACCGACAACGCCAAACGACTCTCCTATGGCTCTTTTTATGCCACATCCTCGCCATAAGATCAAGACCTTGGGCGTGACGCCACGGCCATCCGGCGCTTGCCGCTCGCGTCGCATCCGGGTACACTAATCGGTCTCAGGACTCCACGAAGGCAAGGGGACTCTCGTCATGACAAAGGCCGTCACGGTCGCCAAACTCACGGACCTCGAACCCGGCGCCTGCCTCTCGGTGGAAGCCGAGGGTGTGTACATTGCGCTCTATAACGTCGATGGCACGATCTACGCCACGGACAACACCTGTCCCCATGCCGGAGGGCCCTTGGGCGAGGGCACGCTCTGCGGCGACGTGGTCGAGTGTCCCTGGCATGGGTGGCGGTTCAACGTCAAGACGGGAAAGAGGCCGGAGAATCCTGACTTGACCGTCGACTGCTATCCGGTGGAGATTGCGGGGGACGACATTCGCGTCTCGATCCCGTAACGAAACGCCGCCCGTTTTAGCGAGTCGGAGGCTTGTCGCCCTGCGTCAAGGGACCGGCTTCGCCGAACGGCATCAAGTCTTCCGCCGGCATGGAGATGGGGACCACGGACTTCTTGCCCACATCCACCTGCCAGACATACTCCCGCTCGAACCATTGCCCTATCGTCCCTTCCTCGCGGACGAAGACCTTGACGACATACCCCTGCGACCGCCCCTTCTGCGCTTCCACGGTCCATTCCCCCAAACGAACCCCTTGCCCGCGCGCGGCGATGGTCTGAACCCGCTGCGTCAGCGCTTGCAAGAGCGTCGGGGCATTCCTGGCCTGGTGGGTCTGGACGAGCGCCATCGCCTCGGCGGCCCCGGCGTCGGCCATGGGATTTAAGACCGGCGGCTTCAGCGCCCAGTAAGCCACTCCCCCTGCGACCAAGAGACCGACCACAAGATAATGGATCGTTTTGCTCAGGGAAGGGAAGCGGGGCTTCTGAATTGAGTCGCCCGTTCCACCCATCGAGAGCGGCCTACCTTCGCCCATTCGGATGACCATGACCGCTTCGAGGTGAAAATTCTGCCTGATTATTATTTCTCAAATGATAACTACTCCAATCTCTTACGACTGATACATCATGTTCGACATAATGCTTGCCTTGCCCGCCTGACAAGCGGCTGCGAGCCACAGCCTGACGGCCTCCGCCCTGCTCGGCTCCATAGCGCCAGGCTCCTCCCCCGACAACCGCCTGCCCGGCTGAAATCCTCCCCTGATTCTGCATGAGATAGGCCTTGAAGGCGCCGCCGGGAGAGGCCACGGCCCGATGGCACCAGAATCCTGAGATCGATCCGGCGCCCAGAGAAACCGGCTTGACCAATGGCACCCACAGATACTGAACCTTCACCGCTTCAGCGGGAGCATCGAGCAAAATTTTCGGCATGTCCGGATCGGCAGGATCGACCGAGACCGGCGAGGAAGGAGACGGCGCCTTTTCCGGCTCTTTATTCTCGGAGGGACGGACGGCCTCCGAGGAACGGTCGGTGAAACGATGGACCGATACGTCGCTGCGTCGCGCAGGAGAAGGGACTTGGCTGGCATCATCCGTCATCACCATCGTGCCGGACGCATCGATCCAACTATAGAACTCCACGGCGCCGGCCGAGGCCTGAGCACTCGCAAACACAAGCCAGAACAGCGCGGCCGAGAGTCCGAGCCCAAGCCCTCGCCCATCTCTGTGACGACGAATCCTCATGCGGAAAATCATAGTCGCCAGGATGAAGGAAAGTCAACGAACCGGCTGCGCCCCTGCAACCATCTATCCTCTTTCATGCCCCTCAATCGCCGCTCCGGCATACTTGACAAGACCGGAAGCTCCTGTGCTACAACTGAGTGGCTTTCGCACCCTCAACAGGTTTCAAGACTCCATAACAGTACCTCCATAACATTATGAAATACTTTGCCTATGCCGACAATTTGAATCCCGTCCAATTGAAACGACGCGCCCCGGAACACCGGTTCGTTTGCAAGGCCTATCTCCCCGACCACACCATTCAATTCTGCCGCTGGTCCTCGCAGTGGCGATGCGGGCTGGGCAGCGTGGCGCCGTCGCCTGGGGAAAAAGTCTGGGGCATCGTACTGGAAGTCACGGAAGAAGACCTCAAGCTCCTCGATGAATTCGAAGGCGACGTGCCTGCCGGCTCATTCCGACATCTTGCCGTTACGGTCATGACCGAGGAGGGCGAGAAACTGTTTGTGACGGCCCATGCGGCCACCCCCATCGGAAAGTTCAAGCCCAAAGACCATTACCTAGACTGGGTGATCAAGGGCATCTCCCACTGGAAGCTTCCGGACGAATGTGCAGAAACGTGGCGCGCCTACGCGCCGAAATGAAGACGTTGTCAGCCACACGTAGTATACAGTTATCGGTCCACAACACAGGAAGCTGACAACTGAGAGCTTGAGACCAACCAAGGAGACATCATGCCGAAGCCGAAATATCACATCGTCATCTGTACGAATACCAGGCCGCCGGGCCACCCCAAGCCGTCCTGCGGCGCTGCCGGCTCGCCCGGCCTCTTAATGGCCTTCAACATGGGCCTCATGGAGCGGGGCTACCAGCCGGGCGATGTGCTGGTGACCGGTTCAGCCTGTCTGGGACCTTGCGAGCAGGGCCCGACCGTGGTGGTCTATCCGGATGCCACCTGGTACTCGCAGGTCAAGGAAGCGGATGTCGCCACGATCCTGGACGAACATATCGGCAAGGGCAAGCCGGCGGAAAAACTCAAGCCCAATGCGGTCTGGGGCGGATAAAAGTATTCGGTTCGCAGTGTTCGGTCAGCAGTAGTCGGTCAAACCGAAAACTGAGAACTGTGCACTGACAACCGTGGAGCCCTTTCACCTTCATGAGCAGCCCTTCCCATCAGGAACACAAGGCCCATGCCCCGCGTCGCATCGGCTGCATGGTGATCACTTGCAGCGATACCCGCACGCCGGACACCGACACCAGCGGCAAGCTGATCATGCACTTGCTGAAAGGCCAGGGCCACGAGGTGCTGGCCTATCACTTGGTCAAGGACGAGCCGGCCCAGATCACGGCCAAGATTGAAGAGGCCGTCAAAAACGAGGCCATTCAAGCCATCCTCGTCAACGGCGGCACCGGCATTTCGAGACGGGATTCCACCTTCGAAGCCGTGGATGCGATGCTGGAGAAACGGCTGGACGGATTCGGGGAGATCTTCCGCTACCTGACCTATCAAGACATCGGAACGCCGGCGATCATGAGCCGGGCCACCGCCGGCCTCTATCGAGGACGGATCATCTTCTCAACGCCTGGCTCGGAAGGAGCCGTTCGCCTCGCGATGGAAAAGCTGATCCTGCCGGAGATCGGACACATGGTCCGAGAAA
>VGXD01000057.1 GCA_016873525.1 Nitrospira sp.
AGAAGTCCCCCGTAAGATTTGTAGGAGTAGTTTATCATGTCGGCTCATTTCTGGCAGCTGTTAGCTCGTGATCGCGCCTTCCGATGCCGACGACACGTGTCTGGCGTATTTGGCCATGACGCCCATGGTGTAGCGCGGGACCGGCGGTTTCCACTTGGCGAGCCGCGCGACGATTTCCTTGACGGAGAGTTCCACGTCCAGCCGGCGCTTGGCCACGTCGAAGACGATCATGTCGCCGTTCTTGAGGGCGGCGATCGGCCCTTTTCTGGAGGCTTCGGGGGCCACGTGGCCGGCCATCAGGCCATGGGTGGCGCCGGAGAAGCGGCCGTCGGTCAGGAGCGCGACCGAGTCGCCCAACCCCTCGCCCACGATCGCGGCCGTTACGCCCAACATCTCGCGCATGCCCGGTCCGCCAGAGGGGCCTTCGTAGCGGATCACCACCACATCGCCCGCCTTGATCCGTCCGGCCTTGACGGCGGAGAAGGCGTCTTCCTCCCGCTCGAAGACCTTCGCCGGGCCACGGAATTTCATCATCGAATGGCCCGCCACCTTGACGACGCAGCCTTCCGGCGCGAGGTTGCCCTTCAAGATCACCATGCCGCCTGTGGCCTTGATCGGCTGCGACAGGGGCCGCAGGACTTGCTGCCCCGACGTTTCGACCGCGCTCTTGGCTTCCTCACCGATGGTCCGGCCCGTGACGGTCGGTTGCGCACTGTGCAGGATGCCGGCGTCCAGGAGTCTCTTGGCGACCAAAGTCGTTCCGCCGGCCGCATAGAGGTCCGCCGCGGTGAAGCGACCGCCCGGCTTGAGGTCGGCCAGCAGCGGCACCTTCCGGTTGATCTTGTCGAAGTCGTCGATGGACAGCTTCACGCCGGCTTCCTTGGCGACGGCCAGCAGGTGAAGCACCGCGTTGGTGGAGCCGCCGGTCGTGGCCACGGAGGCGATGGCGTTCTCGATGGATTTGCGCGTGATGATCTTGCGCGGGCGCAGGTCGTTCTTCAGGAGGTCCATGACCATCTTGCCGCAGCGGAAGGCCACGTCGTCCTTGTGCGAATCCATGGCCGGGACGCCGTTCATGCCCATGGGCGAGATGCCCAGGAACTCGAAGGCGATGGCCATGGTGTTGGCGGTGAACTGGCCGCCGCAGGCGCCGGGGCCGGGGCAGGCGTGGTCTTCCAGGTCTTTCAGTTCGGCGTTGGACATCTTGCCGGCCGAGTGTTTTCCCACCGCTTCGAAGACGTCCTGGATCGTCACGTCATGTCCCTGGAAGGTGCCGGGCATGATGGAGCCGCCGTAGAGCATGAGCGAGGGGACGTTCAAGCGGGCCAGGGCCATGACCGTGCCGGGGATCGTCTTGTCGCAGCCGGAGAGGGCGACCACGGCGTCGAACAGATGGCCGCGCGCGACCAGCTCGATCGAGTCGGCGATGACTTCGCGGCTGATCAGCGAGGCTTTCATCCCCTCGGTGCCCATGGAGATGCCGTCGGACACGGCGATGGTGTTGTACTCGATCGGCGTGCCGCCGGCTGCGCGGATGCCCGCCTTCACGCGCTCGGACAACCGGCGCAGGTGGTAGTTGCAAGGCATGACCTCGATCCAGGTGTTGGCGACGCCCACCAGCGGCTTGGTCAGGTCTTCGTCGGTGAAGCCGACGGCTTTGAGCATGGCGCGGGCCGGCGCGCGGCCCGGGCCGTCGAGCAAAGTGTGGCTTTTGTGTCGGGGGTCGAGCGGCATGTCAGTTCCTCATGACTTAGGGCGGATGAAAGGGTTGACGGGTGGAACTGTCTCACAGGAGAGGGGGGAGGGTCAATATCGGGATCGGGCTTGCGCCAGGGAGTCGATTCGTTAGGCCGTTAGGCCTGGGCCAGTTCGTCGGCGCCGTCGTACCATTTTTCTTTATGGATCGGGCAGAGCCCCTTCTTGCCGATGAGGGCGGAGACTTCGCTGATCATGCCGCTGTGGCCGCAGAGGTAGACCGCCAGATTGGTTGCCGAGGGCACCTGTTCTTCGATCAGCTTGGTGACGCGGCCGGTGGCTCCGGTCCATCCCGGCTCCGGCTGGGAGAGGGTGGTGACGAAGCGGAAGCACGGATGGCGCTTGGCCAGGGCTTCGAAGACGTCCTGATAATAGAGGTCCCGCTGGCTGCGCAGGCCCCAATAGAGCGTGGTGTTGCGGGAGAAGCCGCGATCGAAGAGGTGGTCGAGCATGGAGCGAAGGGGGGCGATGCCGGTGCCGGTGGCGACGAAGAGGAGATCGCGCTGGCCCTCGTCTTTTAAATAGAACGAGCCGCCCGGTCCCTTGAATTGGGTGTCGTCCCCCTCCTTCAAGGAGAACAGATGGGTGGAGCCGGGGCCGCCGGTCACCAGGTTGAGCAGGAGGGTGATCCGGTCCCGCTGGCTGGGCGGGGAGGCGATCGAATAGGGGCGGGTCACCGGCTTGTTGAACTTCGGGTGCGGGACTTCGAAGGAGACGAACTGCCCCGCCTTGAAGAGGATCTCCGGCGGGTCGATCAGTTGAAAGCCGATCTCCCGCACGTCATGGGTGAGGTTTCTGATCCGATCGACACGAGCCCGGTACAGTTGGATGGCCATAGGTGGTGGGCAAAGACAAGGCCGGCGCAGGCCGATGCAACGGCTCCGCGCCGGCCCCGGTAAGGCTTAGTCTTTTTTGCCCTTGCCCTTCCCTTTGCCCTTGTGTTCTTTCTTGTCCGCGCCTTTTTCTTCCGTGTCGATCACGGCGCCGCTGTCCGCGTCGATGTGCACTTCCGTCACCTTGTCGTCGGCGCCGACGATTTCCACTTCCCAGACCGTCTTGTCGTGCTTGCGCTCTAACTCGGCCTCGATGACCTTCCCCGCAACCTTTTCCGTGGCAGTCTTGATGGCTTGCTCGACCGTGACCTTGGCGGTCTTGGACATTTCCACCGCTTCCTTAGTCTCATCTTTTTCCTTCTTGTCCTTGTTGTCGCTCCAGGCTGGTCCGCTCAACACGAGCACCGACCCCGCCAGCAGGGCCAATCCGGTCATCATCCGTCCGTTTGTCTTCATGGCACGACCTCCTTGGTCTTCAGCGGGACCCTCGGCCCCGCGTCTCGTCGTTAGTGCTTGGGCTCCATGGCGCCCGAATCCTTCTTGTGCTCGCCCTTCGCGCCGTGCCCCTTCATCATGCCGTCTTTATGACCCTCTTGGGGCCCGTCCTTGTATCGTTGCATCATGGCCTCATGCACCGCCTTGACCCGCTGGCTCTGTTCCGGCGTGAGGAGGGCCATGACGTCCCGCTTGGCCTTGATGGCCGTCAGCCGGAGCGCGACTTCCTGCATCTCGGCCTGTTTCAGCTTCTCCTCGATGGCGGACAGGTCGCTCTTGTCGTTCTCGATCAAGGCGTGCAGTTCGCGTTCGGCGACCATGATGTCGGCCTCGGCCTTGATGCGCGTCTTGTCCAAATCGAGCTGGATGGCTTTCAGCTTGGCGACTTGCTCGTCCGTCAGCCCCATTTCTTTTTGGGACTGCAGGAGGCCGCGGAGGAGGTGCCCGGTGCTGGCATGGTGGCGGCCCATGCCGTGGCCCTCGTGACCTCCGCAACAGCCGTGCTCTCCGGATCCCTCATGCCCCTTGCCGTAGCCCTTGCCGTGGCCTTCGTCGGCCCAGGCTGGGGAGAGGCTCACTCCGAGCAAGCCGAGCAGGACCGTCATGGCCAAGAGGCCGATCGTCGATTTCATTTTCATGTTCATGGTTCCTCCTTAAAATGATGCGTGCCCATCGGGGCCGCTCCGATACAGCTTGCCAGACCTCACTGCCGGAACGCAAGCCGCGTGAGATCAGCGCTGTTGCGCCCTGCGCAGCAGCTCCGCGCGGGGATCGGGGTGAGGGTGGCGACCGAGTTGTTCGTAGAGCTTGCGGTCCTCTTCCGAGAGCGCGGGCGGCATGACGATCTGGAGGGTGACGAAGAGATCGCCGTGGCCTCCAGACGCGGTCGGCAGGCCCTTTGCCTTGAGCCGGAGCTTGCCCTCCGCCTTGCTGCCCGGCGGGACCTTGACCCGCACCGGATCGGTCATGGTCGGCACCAGCACCTCGGCCCCCAGGGCGGCTTCCCAGGGCCAGATGGGGAGCGTGACGTGGATGTCGCTGCCCTGGCGTCGGAAGACTGTGTCCGATTCGACGTGGACGCGCAAGTAGAGGTCGCCGGGCTTGCCTCCGTGCTGGCCGGCCTGGCCCTTCCCTCCGACGCGGACCCTGGTGCCGTCCTGGACGCCGGCGGGAATGCGGACCTCGATGGTTTTGGTTTCTGTCTGGCCGCCGGTTCCCAGGCAGGCGGAACAGGGCCGTCCGCCTCGCTGCCGTCCGGCCCCGCCGCAGGTCGCGCAAGGAACCGGCTCCGAGAGCGTGATGCGCCGCGTCACGCCCGTCAGGACTTCGTGCAAGGTCAGGCGGACATCGGTTTCCAGGTCCTCCCCTTGCACGGCGAAGGCCCGGCCTGCTTGTCCGCCCCGTGCGCGCTGGCCGAAGAGGTTCTCGAAGACCTCGCCGAAATCGAACCCTTCCTGGGAGGTCCCGCCAGCCCCGGCCCCTCTGCCGGCGTCGGCCTGGGCGCGGGCTTTCTCGTAGGCCTCGGCTTCCTGCCAGCGGTGGCCGTAGCGGTCGTATTTTTTTCTGGTCTCGGGGTCGCTCAAGGCTTCGTGGGCGGAGTTGAGTTCCTTGAATTTTTTTTCCATCTCCGCTTTGCGCGGGCCCGTGTGCAGGTCCGGGTGGTACTGGCGGGCAAGCCGCCGGTAGGCTTTCTTGATCTCATCCTGCGAGGCGGTCTTGGGGACGCCGAGGACGGTGTAGTAATCGCGCTCCGAATTGGCCATAAGGATCGTTCTAGAGTGCCCGCTCGTCGCCGATTTAGCGCGGGCTGCCCGTTTTGGCTCGCGCCATCATTTTGCAATAGGAACAGGTCTCGGCGGTCGTGGGCTGGCCGCAGGTGGAACAGGGGCGGAGGCTGGCTTGGTCTTTTTCGGCCATCGAGGCGGCGGCCGGTTGCGCCTTCGCCTGCTTCTCCAGGAAGCCGCAGTAGAACGCCTGCTTGGTGCCGGGCGATTCGGTCTCCAGGCGGTTCAGCACTTCTTTATAGAGGAGCATCTTGGAGCCCTTGGCCATGGGACATTCTTCCACGATGTAGTCGATCCGGTTCAGCACGGCATAGGCGGCGACCTCGCGTTCGGAAAGCCGGTACAGCGGCTTGACCTTCTTGGCGAAACCCTCCACCGAGGCCGGGAGGCTGGGACTCTGTTTGTCGAGGTACTCCTCCTGCCAGTGCAGCACGTTGCCCAGCAGGCGGGCGGCCTCGTCGTCCAGATTGTGGCCGGTGGCCATCACGTCGTAATGGTGCGCGATGGCCGCGCGGTTGAACTGATAGCGTTTGATCGTGCCGCAGGCCGAACAGGTCGGGCGGTGGATGAGCATGGCCAACTCGCGGATTCCGGCCCCTTCCTCCTCCTGGACGGTATGCGTCAGGAGCGTGGCCTGATGGGACGCTCCCACCGTTTCGGCAAACTGCACCGCTTTCTTGCGGGAGGTGGCCGAGTAGCCGCCGATGCCGAGGTCCACGTAGAGGGCGTCGGCCTTGTAGCCCAGCTTCAGCAGGATGTCCCAGAGGGCCAGGCTGTCCTTGCCGCCGGAGACCGCCACCAGGATGCGGTCCTGGGGAGCGAACATCCGCTCGCCCTTGATCGCGCGAGCCACCTGCTCGCGGACGAAGGCGTTGAAGCAGACCTTGCAGAAGGCCGCGTTGTGACGCGGCAGTCCGATCACGGCCTTCGTATGACATTTTTTGCAATTCATGATCGTGCCAAAGTCTGAAAGTCATCAAGTCTGAAAGTCGGTTTGAGGAGAAGACTTTAGGACTTTCGACTTTCCAACTTTCTAACTTCCTCCGGAAATCACCGGCCTGATCTCCACCGCATCGTCATCCTTGAGGAATTCGTCTTCCGTGACGAGTTCGTCTCGCCGGATGACCAGGTGGGCCTCCGCCACCAGGTTCAGGTCGCGGAGCAGCTCCTTGACCCGTTTGGGGCCCTTCACCTCGACGAGCCGTTCGGGATGGCTGAGTTGGACTTTCATGGGGCGATGATAGGCCCGTGAGACCGCAATTGCAACGATCGCATAGGGCTGACGGCTCTTATATTTCCGCCTCGCGCAGAAATTTCGCCGATTCCTCCGGCGTGACCGGGTTGATGTAGAACCCGCTGCCCCATTCGAAGCCCGCCACCTGGGTGAGCTTGGGAATGATCTCGATGTGCCAGTGGTAAAACTCGCCGGTTTTTTCGTGGAGCGGCGAGGAGTGCAACATCAAGTTGTAGGACGGCTGCTCCAGGACGCGGTTCATCCGCCGCAGGGATTCCGAGAGAATCCTGGCCAGCAGCTCGAACTGGGTCTTCTGGCTTTCTTCGAAGTAGGCGGCGTGTCGTTTGGGCAGGATCCACATCTCGAAGGGAAAGCGCGGCGCGTAGGGCGTGAGGCAGAGGAACTCCGGGTTCTCGGCCACGATGCGGGAGGCATCCGCCGTTTCCTGCCGGACGATGTCGCAGTAGATGCAGCGTTCCTTCTGTTGGTAGTGGGTGCGGCAGCCCTCGATCTCGTCCAGGACGCTCGTCGGCGTGACCGGCAGCGCGATCAATTGCGAATGCGTGTGGTCCAGCGTGGCGCCGGCCGCCGGTCCGTGGTTCTTGAAGACGAGGATGTAGCGGAAGCGCAGGTCTCGCTTGAGGTCCACCATGCGGTCGCGGTAGGCCCAGAGCACGTCCTCGATGCGTTTGGGCGGCAGATCGGCGAGCGTGTCCTTATGGTCCGGGGTCTCGATGAGCACCTCATGGGCGCCGATCCCGTTCATGCGGTCGTAGAGGCCGTGGCCTTCTCGTCCCAGGTCGCCTTCGACCTGGAGGGCCGGAAATTTGTTGGGCACCACGCGGACCGACCACCCCGGCGTGTTGGGCTCGCCGTGCTGCGGCCGATAGGCCATGACTTCCCTCGGCGTCAGCCGTTCCTGACCGGGGCAGAAGGGGCAGAGGGAGACCGGGGTCTGGCGGACGGGCTCGCATTGAAAGAAGTCGCGTGGGCGGCCGGCCCGTTCGGTCGAGATGATGACCCACCGTCCCATGATCGGATCGCGACGTAACTCAGGCATGGCATCTCCTCAAAGAGCGATCAGCCATCAGTGCTCAGCCCTCCGCTGATGGCTGAAGGCTGTCGGCTGACCGCTGGTCCTGTTCACACTTTCCACGTTCTGGCCTCGAAGTATTGGTCCGGCACCGTCAGGGCCAGGGGTTGGTGCCGGGGATAGCGCTCAAGCTCCAGACCCTGTTGCGTGACGACGAGGCTCAGGCTGAACGCCTCTCCCGCTTGCAGGCGCAAGGCCTTGAAGGGGATCGCCAGCTCGATCACCTTGCGCCGGCAGATCGTTCCGTACCGGGTGACTTCGGCGAGGGGGGTGCCCGGTGCGGCAGAGTCCAGCGTAAACGTGTCCAGGTTGGGCGAGGCCAGGGAAAAACTCAGCTTGTGAGTCATGGAGACGGTCGCAATCTGGATGTCCATGGCTGCCTCGGCCAAGCCGGCCAGAGCCTGTTCGTCCGGGTCCAGCCGCAGGAACAGCTCGTCCAGGCTGAATCCGAACCCAATATAAGTGAAGAGCTTGGTGGATTTCCACATGGCGCCCAGGGGCGGGGCCGGGTCGATCGTGCCGCCGCCGCGCCATTCGAAAAAGGACGTGACGAGCCCGTCGATGGTGGGCGTCAGCAGGCTGACGGGAAACGAGACCGGCTGCGCCTCGCTCTGGCCGATCAGCGGCTCGTTGAGGAAGTCCGGCGCCGGCAGTCCGGCGCGGGTGTAGACGTTCCGCAAATGCGTTCGAAACAACCGGTCGAATTCATGTTTGTAGTCGGACGAAAAATCGTCGCCGTACCACCAGAACCAATCGCTGCCTTCGGCGGCGTAGAGTTCTTCCCAGGCGCTCCGTTTCTGCTCCGGGGAGAGTCCGTTGCCGGCCTCGACCAGCCTGGCCCTGGTTTCGCGGATCAGGTCCCAGCCCCGGTTGTCCTCCTGATGTCCGATCCAGATTTTATAATCGGCGTTGATCCAGGAGCCGGAATGCAGAGGCTCCAGCCGCTCGGTGGGGGGGAGGGCCTCAAGCGAGCGGCTGACGGTGTCGGCCACGATGCAGATATCGTTGCCGTTCCCCTCGGCCAGCGCGCCGTAGAGGCCGGAGAGGAATCCCTCGCCGCCGTCGCGGTAATGCTCCCAGGGGTTTTCCCCGTCCAGGATGATCGGAAGCAACAGGTGGTCGTCCGGGGCTTGCTGGGCTGCGGCGTGGATGCGGGCCAGCACATTTTCGACGGCCGCTTCTGCGCTGGTCTTGGCATAGACGAAGCCGAAGGCGTCGGAGATGTCCCGGTCGCGGAAAACGATCGCGAGGTCGTCCCCCGGCGGTCCCACGCGATAGGGCTTGTAGAGGGCTGCGTCGCGCTGCCAGGGTTGTCCGGCCATGTCCAGCGAACGGGCCAGGATGCCTTCGTCCGTGGCGACCCATCGAAGCCCCTCTTGCCGCAGCATCGGGATCAGTTCCGGGCAGACCGATCCTTCGGAGGGCCAGAGGCCGGTCGGGGCCTTGCCGAAGAGTTCGGTGTGCTGGACCACGGCTTGGTGAATCTGCGCCTGGGCGTCGGAGGGCGCATGAAACCGCGTGGGCAAGGGGAGGTCGGGGCGGGCCCGACGGGTAAAGTCCGTATCGATCAGCAGGGGCAGGATCGGATGGTAGAAGGGGCTGGTGGTCAGCTCGATCTGCCCGGCCTCGGCCAGTTTCCGGTAGAGCGGAATGATCTCTCCGACGATCTGAAGCTGAATGGCCAGCACGTCCTGCTTGTCGTCTTCGGAAAATCCTCGGTCCTTGCGGCGCAGGGCCGCCAAGCGGGGATAGCGGGCAACGGCGCCGTAGCCGCACCAGGCCAGGTTGTGCCAGACCTGCAGGTCCAGCAATTCCTGGACGGTGAATTGCCGCGCCAGGCGGTCGAGGTCCTGGGGCTGGGGATCGGTCCCCCGTTTGTTCAAGAGGTCATGGTAGCGGGGGAAGGGCCGTATCAACGTGTCCCAGTTCGCGGCGAAGAAATGGCGGATGAGAAAGGCGCGCTCGGCCGACGAGAGATCCGCCGCCGGACGCCGGGCATAGTCCAGAAAGAGATCGCGGACCGAGCCGGAAGCCAGCTCCTTGAGTTGCAGGAGCAGGGAGGGGGTGAAGTTGAAGGTGGCTTTGACGGAGGGAAACCGTTCGAGGAGGACGGCCATGTCGAAATAGGCCTTGGAGGCATGGAGGCGGACCCAGGGCATGCTGGCAGTCCCCGCCACCGGATCGGTGTAGTAGGGCTGGTGCATGTGCCAGAGGAAACAGAGGTGGATGGTTTTCATGGCGGTGTTGAACGATCTGACGAAACGAGTATGTCACAGCAGGGAGAGGGTTTCAACAAGGATACCGTAGTGCTGCGCGAGGAAGGGCGTTGCCAGGCGAGCTCAGGAGAACTTCGTGGTGCTCAACGCCTTTCGGCATCACAGAGGTCATCACCGCCTCCAGACACACCGCCTCGCTCTGCTCCCTGTTTCAATCCTCGCCCGTCCCGAAGGACGGGCGCTACGTTTTGCGCCTGGGACGCTTCCGCAAATAAGCGGGTTCATCCCCGCGCCTGCGGGGAACACGCCGGGGGCCGCCAGCCGTGCGACACCCAACACGGTTCATCCCCGCGCCTGCGGGGAACACGCCGTCATAAAACTGAATCGTATACGGCTTCCCGGTTCATCCCCGCGCCTGCGGGGAACACTTCGTCCGTGCCGAACAGGGCACTCCTGAGGATCGGTTCATCCCCGCGCCT
>VGXD01000058.1 GCA_016873525.1 Nitrospira sp.
CGGCTTTTGATGTGTTGGTGGGCCGTGTAGGGGTCGAACCTACGGCCCGCTGATTAAGAGTCAGCTGCTCTACCAGCTGAGCTAACGGCCCACCGGGGCTGCAACGTCTTTTATTGTTTGGTGCGCCTGACAGGATTTGAACCTGTGGCCCCTAGCTCCGGAGGCTAGTGCTCTATCCGCTGAGCTACAGGCGCATCCGCTTCGAGCAAGGGAGCCGACACCTTATCACACCGCTCTCGGCTCTGTCTAGGTTCAGGTGATGGGGACCAGCGGCCAGGCAAAAATCCATAGGGCAGTAGCAGTTCCTCGCCGCTCTCAGGCAGGGTCTGTCTCAGGGCGTCGATTGCGGCAGCCTCGTGTTCCGCAAGGGTCCGCTCTTCTGCGCGTAACGCGACGGTGAGTCTTCGGATCGGCACGAAGGTTTGGACCGAACAGGCTCCCTCGGTCAAGCCGTCGGTCTCGACCGGTATTCCCATCGTGCGGCATGTGACCGGCCGGAACGGATAGACCAGACAGCGTCCCTTCGAGTCCAGGGCCGGGCAGGGCATCGCGGCGAATTGCTCGGTGAGGCGATCGGTTTCCGAGTCCTGCCAGTCGTCCAGGAAGGGTGAAGCGTTGAGACGTGGAAATAGGTCTTCGATGGCCGCTATGTGTTGGGCCGCTTGTGCCTCGATGGTGCATCGTATCGAGGGGGCGAGACTCTCCAGCCCGCGCTGTAATTCGACGGCATCCAGCAGGGTGATGGCAAAGGGGCCGATGCAGCAGCGGCTACAGCCGCTTGTGCAGGGACTCGCGCCAAGGAGAGAGGCCCTGGCGCGGGCGAACCACCCTTCTGCTCGGGCATGGAGGCTTGTGTGGGGCTGGAGAGGGAGGCTCATGGCTGGGCCGCTTGCGCGCCTAGTCTTCCATTTCGACGACAAGCTCGCCTTTGGGCGAGAAAAATCCCTGCCCATCGACTTGCACGATCCCGTTGCAGTGCTCTTGAAAGAACTCCAGGACCCAGCCGTTAAAGTCGTAGCCTTCGTCGGTGATATCGCCCTGCGCCAGACGTGTGGTGACGATGAACCGGCAGCGCGTGACTTGTTCGCGGACAAGCTGGGCCTCGATGTCGTCGAAGATCGAGAGCTGGTGTAAGAACTGCGCGCGTTCCTTTTCGAGGTCCTCCTTATAGGTGCCGCGATCGCGTAGGCAAACGATCTGGATGGGCTTACGCTCTCGGTCATAGCCGAGGGAAATTTGCACCCAGGCCCAGTCGTCCAATGCCGCGGGGTCAACCTTGGGAATCAGAGGCGTTTGGCCTTTTGATTTCAGGAAATCTAGGAGCAAGCGCAGCGGCGGAGAGTCCTCCCGGCTGCAAAAGACCCGAGAGTAAACATGGACATCCGCTGCTCCCGGTTGCTGCGGTTGCGGGCCGGATGGTACGACCGGTAGCTCTTTTCCCATAAGACTCCTCACGACCTCCGGCGTCACGATTTAGGGGGCAGTGGAACGTAGGGGTACTGTACTCTCTCTGCCACGGGGGTTCAAGACCGGGCTCTGAGGGCTCTGAGGGCTCTGAGTGGGGGCTCTGACCCTTGCGGTTGCCTTATCAAGTAAGCGTTTTGTGGTTGACATGGTAGGGGACTTTCGTTACACTTTCGCCTGGCTCAACGGAAAGTGAGTCTGAAATACCGAAGTCTAACGGCGACAGCTGGCAAAGAAATTAATGGGCGTCGACGGTCGGAGACGCATTACGCAGTTCACCTTTCTAATGTAGTTTGAGGAGGTCCGTATGGCGAAAGCGATGACAAAGTCCCAGATTGCAGATCACCTGGCGGGTAAAGCCGGCATCACCAAGAAAGCTGCGGCTGAGCTTCTGGACGATCTGGCTACCTTGGCGCATAAGGAAGCCAAGAACACCTTTGCGCTGCCAGGGATTGGCAAGCTGGTTCTGGCCAATCGGAAGGCCCGGATGGGACGCAATCCGCAAACCGGCGAGGCGATCAAGATTCCGGCCAAGCGAGTGGTCAAGTTCCGGGTGGCCAAGGCCGCCAAGGACGGCATCCTGGGCAAGCGCTAAGCGCGTACCCCCGACGTCTGCTGAAAGAGGCCGGCTCTCGAAAGGGAGCCGGCCTCTTCTATTTTCTCTTATTTTTCAGCTTGATAGGGTTCTGTCAGGGGATAGCTTTTTTATAATGTGGGGGCCAAGCCGCTGCCGCCCATGCCGTCGTGAGCCACGAGCTTGATGGCATCGCCGTCTTGTATGCGGGTGTCTTCGCTGGCGATGCGCTTATTCACGGTCACCAGCAGTTTTTTTTGTCGCATCAGGTCCAGGACTGCGCGCAGGGGTTCACCATGTCGCAGGATGAGTTGCCTGACCGAGATGGGATCGGGCACCTCGCAGGCAAGGTCGCGCTCGCCGTCGGTCGTTTGCAATTGTCCCATGAGCGTGATGGTGACCATAAGACCGGCATTCCTTTCGCCAAATAGAGGACCGAGAAGCATTGAGGTGGAGTGAGTCGGTTGTGTAGCGTTGACTCATCCGGCCGAACCTGTTAAGGACAGACCATGCAATCCCTTGACGTCCATCGTCCCGGCATGCCCGATCTGCAATTCGTGCTGCTGGTCGTTGCCCTCTGTACTGCGCGGCTGCCTTCGTTGAACGTGCCGGAGCCTCTGCGTGAGACGATCTTTGACCGTTGCTGGGCGCTCATCAACGATGGCCCTCCACCGACGACGCCGGAGGAGCGGGTGCTGGACCTTCGCTCCGGCACAGAGTTGACGCTTGACGCCATGGCCGAGACGATCCGCGGCCTCTTGACCGAGGCCGGCATCGCAACCTTGACGTGGACCCACCAGCCGAGCGAGCCCTCTCGGCCCAGTACCCCGGCCGCGAAGCCGCTTATTGAACGGCTGCAGAAGCTGTATCCTGAGCCTCCCTCTTCGCCTGATCGTGGCGGCACGACCTGATCGTTTTCCGTTCAAATGTCTAGCCCTTACGGTGGTTGCATTGTAACTGCTGCGACGGTCGCAATCCAGGAGGCAGTCAGCAGTGCTGCCCGAGCGTCGATTGTCCGGCAAGCCTCTTTAAGTCCGGGAGCTTCTCAAGGGAGGACCGCAATGATGCGGACCGGCCCTCCCGTCCCGCCTTGTATTTTGATGGGCAAGGCCCAGACCGTCATCCCCTGGGGCGGAAGCTGTTCCAGTGCGGCCACGTTCTCCAGAACATAGATATCGGCGTCATTCAGGACACGGTGGACTGGAAAATCGCGCGACCGTCCCGGATCGATGCTGGCCGTGTCGATGCCCACTCCTCGGACGGCCCGCTGGCGCACCAGAAACTCGGCTGCCTCGCGGGAGAGCCCGGGAAAATGCAGCGTGTGAGGATCATTCGGCGTCGTACTGCCCAGGTATCCTATAGCGTCGGGCCATCGTTGCCCCCATCCGGAGTGCATCAACACGAGGGTGCCTGTCTGGATCCGGCCGTAGGTGGCTTCCCATGCCAGGAGGTCGGCGACCGTTAATTCATAATCGGGATTTGCGGCGCATTGCGGCCGGGTATCGATGACGACTGCCGGCCCGGTCAGACGGTCTATCGGAATTTGGTCAACGGTGTTGCGATCGCGGCCAAAATGGATCGGGGCGTCCATGTGGGTGCCTCCGTGCTCGGAAGCCGAAAAGTTTGCTGAGGCGTACCAATATCCGTCCAGGGTCATCCCCCAGTCAGTTTTCTCCCACTGAAAGTGTTTGTTGTTGGGCCAATAAACCGTCTCCTGGCTGAAGCTGTGGGTCAGGTCGATCAATGTGGGCGGTCGCGCCGGAGCACAGGCTGTCTCTAATCCCGCGACGACCAGCCAGACCATCCAGGCTATTGCGCGCAAGCCAGTCCAAGATTTCATAGGGCTCCTTCGTCGTTTGCAGAGACGTGGGGGAGCATGGGCATCTGTTTTTCAATGGGAGAATGAGATAAGATAACCGACTTCCAAGGGGGAAAAGCAAGAGAGGAGGCCCGAGTGCGTTTCGTTGAGACGGAGTTGAAGGGAGTGATTCTGGTCGAACTGGATGTCTTCCCCGACCAGCGTGGATTTTTTCTTGAGGTGTGCCACGCAAAGAAATATGCCGAGGGGGGGATTCCTGGGCCCTTCGTGCAACACAATTTTTCGAAATCCGTTCGAGGGACCCTGCGAGGCTTGCATTACCAACTCAGAAATGCGCAGGCCAAACTGGTCACCGTGGTCGAGGGGAAGGTGTTTGACGTCGCCGTGGATATTCGATCCGGATCGCCTACCTTCGGCAAGTGGTTTGGCACCGAATTGTCGGTGGAAAATAAGCGGCAATTATATATTCCTGCCGGGTTCGCGCACGGGTTTTGCGTTCTGAGTGAAACGGCCGGCCTGTTTTACAGTTGCACCGATTTTTACTCCCCCCAGGATGAGCGGGGTATTATCTGGGATGACCCGACGATCGGCATTGCCTGGCCGGTGACCCATCCGGTGCTCTCCGCGAAGGATCAAGTCTACAAGGCCTTGGCCGACATGGCCGGAGAGCTGCCCCGCTACGGCGAATAACATTCCCGCCTAGATTGTTCCTGGGCCCACCGCGTCTCAGTGTCGGCGGTCGATGCCAATTCTTGCTCTTGCCCGCGCTCCGTTGACCGCCTCCTCTGCGCTGTGCTATATAGGAACCATTCCTAAGAAGGAATCAGATGAAACTTGCCCAGGACGAAATGCGGCAGCGGTTTCGAGAGCGGGGGCTGAAGATGACCCCGCAACGAGCCGCCATTTATCAGGCCTTGGCCGGCACGACGAGCCATCCGACCGCCGAAGATTTGCATCGGCAGGTCCGGCGGCGGCATCCGATGATTTCCCCGAACACCGTCTATTACACCTTGGGTGTATTGCGGGAGGCCGGGCTCGTGCACGAGGTGAATTATTGGCACGATCGGTCTCGGTTTGATGCCAACATCGAGCTGCATCATCATCTGATTTGTTTGGGGTGCCGAAGCATTCAGGACCTGACGGACGAGGCGCTGGATCGTCTGGGCATATCGGATCAGGCAACATCCGGGTTTGCAATCACCGGACACCGGGTGGAGTTCCACGGCTACTGCGCTGCCTGCTGCCGTCATGGACAAGTCGAAACAGGCGCAGGGTCTTTCAATCGCGGGGCAGGCAAGGGATCCTCTGGGAGGTCCTATCATACAAACAATCGCCGGGCTCATGAAGGCCTGGCTGGCAAGGGTGAAAGGAGACGCAATGGGTGACCATGTACATGTCGGCGAGATGGTGCCAAATTTTGAATTGGAGATTTTCGACCCTCGGAAGGGGGATTTCGGCAAGATTTCATTGGAGTCTTTGAAACAGGCGAAGAAGTGGACCGTGCTGGTGTTTTATCCGGCCGACTATACCTTCGTCTGTCCGACGGAGTTGGCCGATGTGGCGGAACAATACAAGGACTTGGCCGCTGCCGGGGCAGAGGTCATTGCGGTTTCCACGGACACGAAGTTCGTCCACCTGGCCTGGCATCGGGAGGAGAAGTTGCTCAAGGGGCTCACGTACCCCATGGGCGCGGACCCAACCGGGAAGGTGTCGAGGCTGTTCGGGGTCTATGATGAGGGGACGGGTCTGGCCCTCCGCGGCACCTTCGTCATCAGCCCGGAAGGCAAGCTCGTCGTGAGCGAGGTGAACTTTTACAATGTGGGACGGAGCGCGGCGGAACTGTTGCGGAAGGTCAAGGCGAACGTCTATTGCGCCGCCCACCCAGAGGAAGCCTGCCCGGCCAATTGGAGCCAAGGCGGGAAGACCCTCAAGCCTGGGGCGGGGCTGGTCGGGCGCGTGGCCGAAGCGATGGGGCGTTGACGGCTCCCATTGCTGGGGTGTAACATCAACCATCGTTCCACGATAAAGGGAGGCTGGGATGGTTACGATCACGCCGGTGGCGGAAGAGAAGATTCGGGAGTTGATGAAGGAAGAAAAGGATGTGGTGGGCCTGCGCATTTACGTGAAGGGCGGCGGGTGCCACGGGTATCAGTACGGGATGGCCTTCGAGTCCAAGACTGCCGACGATGACACGATCGTTGAAAAAGGGGACGTGAAGGTGATCATGGATTCGCAGAGTGCGCCGCTGCTCCAGGGGGCGGAAGTGGACTACGTGGACAGCCTGCAGGGGTCCGGTTTTTCCGTCAAGAACCCCCAGGCCAAGACGACGTGCGGCTGCGGCAGTTCCTTCAGCGCCTAACGCGCTGCGCGGTCGCGGATACGATTTCCCCATGTGGTTGAAGGGCCGGGGTCGTCCACCAACACGGTGACATGCGACCCCGGCTTTTTCTTTCTCGATCAGGTATGACATGCCCCAAGTCCTTCTGACCAAACGGATCGAATTCGCAGCCGCCCATCGGTACCACAATCCGGCCTGGGATGCGGCGCGCAACCGGGCTGTCTTCGGCGCCTGCAACAATGACCCTGGCCACGGGCATAACTATATGCTGGAAGTTACGGTGGCGGGCGAAGTAGACGATCAGACCGGCATGGTGGTGAATCTCTACGACCTGAAACGGATTTTGAAGGAGGTCTTGGAAGAATTCGACCACAAACACCTCAACCTGGATACGCCCTATTTCAAACAGACGATTCCGACAAGCGAGAATATTGCGCGCGTGCTGTGGGGGATTCTGGCAAGGCAACCCGCGATCGGCCGGCTCGAAAAGGTCAGGCTCTTCGAGGACGAGGACCTTTCAGCCGACATCACCGCAGCGGGGCAAGGGGCCAGCCTGACCCGCCGGTATCATTTTTCCTCGGCGCACCGGCTGTATGCCGAAGGATTGTCAGGGGCGGACCAGCAACGTCTGTTCGGGCGGTGTGGCCATCCGGACGGCCACGGACACAACTATGTGCTGGCCGTCACGGTCGGCGGGAAGATCGACCCGGACACCGGCATGGTGACGGATATTCCGGCTCTGGATCGGGTCGTGCAGGAACTGGTGGTGCAGCGATTCGACCAGCGGAATTTGAATCAGGATCAGGACTTGGCGCGTTCGATCCCGACGGGCGAGAACCTGGCGCAGTGCATCTGGAACCTCTTGGTCAAGGCCGTCCCCACCGGCCGATTGGAACGGGTCGGGCTTGGCGAAACGCGCGAGACCTCGTATGAATATATCGGATAAGAAGAGGGAGAGAGACGATCAGCGCGTAAGCAGATGATCGTTGATGAGGGCCGCCAGTTCGTCCGCGTCCAGTTTCCCTTCCCGTGTCATCAGCAGTTGTCCCTTTGAAAACAGGTGGGTGGTCGGGTAGGTCTCGAAGTGGTTCTGCTTCTTGATCTCGCGGCAGCGACCCGGGACGTGCATTTTGGCCTTGCCGATGCGGATGTCGGCAAAGCGTGCCGCCGTTTCCTCAAGGATCGGGTCGTAGGCATTGCACGGTTCACAGGAGGCGATGCCATAGGCCACGACCGCCGCCGGAGCCTGTCTGAACGCCTCATAGTTTTCGTCGCTGACTTCTTCCAAGATTCCTGCCACGGTGCCCTCGTCGATCCGGTACGCGGCTTGGCTGCATAGGCCCGGTGCGCGGGGCAGCCCCTGCCGGCACTGCCCCGCACCGCCGAATGTGTGCGTGAGGCTAGGACAGATTCTTGAGTACGGCCAGAATCTCTTTGTCGTCCCTCGCGGTCTTGATCTCCTGCACCTTCACGTAGGCCACCTTGCCGGCCTTGTCCACGATCACGGTGGCGCGCTTCGAACAGTTCAGCGGCTCGAAATAGAGGCCATAGGACTTGGAGACCGTGCGGTGCATGTCCGCCAAGAGGCGGTGCTTGAGCCCAAGGGCGTCGGCCCAGGCCTTGTGCGAGAAGAAGCTGTCGGCGCTGACGCCGAAGATCTCCGCATTGGAGGATTGGAAGGTGGGCATGTCGTCGGTCAAGCACTTGTTCTCCCCCGTGCAGACCGGGCTCCAGTCCAGGGGATAGAACGCGAGGACGACATTCTTCTTGCCCTTGAAGTCGCTCAGTTTGACGTCCTTCTGGTCCTGGTCCTTCAAGGTGAAATCCGGGGCGCTGTCTCCGACCTTTATCTCAGGGGCGATATCGTTTGCCACAGCAAACCTCCTTCGATGGGGTTAAGAAATTAGGGGGCCGAACCGCTTCTGCCGAAGTCTTTCTTGGTAGCATGGCGCCGGAAAGTTTGTCAATTGACCAAAAGGCCTATGGCGAGGCCGTTCCTGGTCGGTTCAGGCGCCCTGCCAGGTGATCTCCCGACAGGGGATCGAGCCCTCTACCGGCGAGGTGGTCCTGTGCCGGATGACGCGCAGCGCCAGCCCAATCCCCGGCAAGGAGATGGCGGCGCCGACCGTCGGGAGGTGTCCGATCCTGAGGATTTCGCCGGCAATATCGGCCAACTGCTCCAAGACCGGCCGGCTTGGCAGCCCAAGAGGCCGGAAGGTTTCGAGTTCGTCCAAGCCGAACTTGGCGAGCCCTCTGGTGTAAAACCGTTCAAGGCCGGGGTCGCCGCTCTCGGCATGATCGACCGTCACGTGGTCTTCGGTGATGAACCCTGCGAGGGGACGGTCTTTCCAGTCCGAGGGATTGCGATAGTCGTGGGTGGCCGCGTCATAGGTTGTGCCGTCGGTCAGCAAGGCGAGACCCCTGGCCAGACGTGCGGCGTGCAGCACCAAGTCAATGGCCTTGCTCGCGGGCGCCGTGGCCCGGAGGAGGAGCCCAGCCCGATCATGGCCCCAGCCAAGGCGCTCTTTCCAGGAGGCGGCTTCGGAAGGAGGCAGCGCGAGGCTGTAAGCGGCAGTCCAGGGTCCGTGCGTGGCCAATACCAAGGCGGAAGGATCGGCGGCGTCCTCTTTCAGCACGAGCGGGCCGCCATATTCGAGGTCGAACCAGGTCCGGACCTCGGCGAGGGTGGGGGGCGCGGCCCTGTACCCGATGATGTAGAGGGGGTGGCCGGACTTGGGGAGCTTGGGCTGCTTGCGGCGGATTTTCATGCGAGTGGTCCCCCGCATTCCGGCAAGAGCCGAATCAGGATCGACGCTCCTTGCGCGCCTTGCGGCGCTCCTCCGGGTTCAGCAGGCGCTTGCGGATGCGCATGCTGGTCGGGGTGAGTTCGACCAACTCGTCCGGGCCGATGTATTCCAACGCAAATTCCAACGTCATTTGTTTGGGCGGGGTCAGGGTCAGGGCTTCGTCCGATCCGGAGGCCCGCATGTTGGAGAGGTGTTTGGCCTTGCAGATGTTGACGTCCATGTCCTCGTCCCGGCTGTTTTCGCCCACCACCATGCCTTGGTACACATCGATGCCGGGGCCGATGAAGAGCGTGCCTCGTTCTTGAATCATGAAGAGGCCGTAGGCATTGCTGGTCCCGTCTTCAAAGGCGACCAACGACCCGTGCGGCGCGACCTGGAGGGCACGCTTGTCGGCCGGTTCGTAGCGCTGGAAGACGTGGTGCATGATGACGGTGCCCCGGGTCTTGGCCATGAGGATGTTCTTCAGGCCGATGACCCCGCGGGTCGGGATGTAATATTCCAGGTGCATTTCGCTGGCGGTGCCTTCCGAATGAACCAGCTTCATGTGCCGGAGTTCGCCGCGGCGCTGCCCGACTTCCTCGATGACCACCCCTTGGTATTCGGACGGCACGTCGATCATCAATTCTTCGAACGGCTCCGTCAGCACACCCTCTTCGGTGTGCAGAATGACCTCCGGCTGCGACACCTGCAACTCGTAGCCTTCCCGCCGCATCTGCTCGATCAGCACGCCTAGATGGAGTTCGCCGCGCCCCGCCACCAAGAACCGATCGGCGCTGTCGGTTTCCTCCACGCGCAGGGACACGTTGGTTTCCAGTTCCTTGAAGAGGCGTTCCCGAAGATGGCGGGAGGTCAGATATTTGCCTTCCCGGCCCGCAAACGGACTGT
>VGXD01000059.1 GCA_016873525.1 Nitrospira sp.
TCGAGCCGAGTCGGCGGCCGCCTCGTCGGCCGAGCCGCGGTGACTCCCTGACACGAGCTGGAATTCCCCATCCACCATACGAAGTTCCTTCATCCCTTTCGGACTCCCGAAAGCCATATCCTCCCCCGACGTGGACACCTGCGTGCCGGTGCAGCCGGCCAGCAAGCCCAGGAAGCCGAGAGAGACAAGCACGTAGGCGCACAAGGCGCTCCGTCGGACTGTTGGTCGTAACATCGAACATCCTCCGGCTACCAAAGATTGTCAATCACGCGGTCAGCGCATTCCCCGGACTCCACGGTCCGGCCACTGCCGCACCACCCTTTATGTCACCCCAGCAAAAGGGCGGTCTCCCGGCTGCCTTTGAGTACTGGCCTCAACGGTAGCCTCTCAGCCGAGAGGTCTCCCGAGTAGGAGAACATCCGTTGTATCGGCCTGTGTATTTGCAAACTGAAGACCAGCGGCCTCCTACGCGGCCGGCTGTGCCAAGGCCCATCCCCCGATGGGACAACGGTTCGCCCCCGTTCGTTTCCGTTCTGAACCATCCCCTCTTGAATCGAGGCGGTTGGGCACAGGCCGACCGGCAAGGAATAAT
Source organism: Nitrospira sp. (assembly GCA_016873525.1). Classification (GTDB taxonomy): domain Bacteria; phylum Nitrospirota; class Nitrospiria; order Nitrospirales; family Nitrospiraceae; genus SCVQ01. The sequence continues at coordinate 593 of VGXD01000059.1, forward strand.
TTGGAAGCCCCGCACCAACGAACAGTATTGACGCCTTGCGAGGGAACAAAACCCGTCGGCCGGCGCAAAATTCGTCACGTCAAAGGGCCGGAACGGGCTTGAATCGCGGGGGATATGCGGGAGGAACCGGGGAGGTTCGCAGTGGCCTCGCAGAGAACAGGTGTGCTAGGATCGGCCCCCATGGTCATCGACCGCGTCCCCAGAGCCTCGCGCGCGATCCTCTTGCCGGCAGTGGTGGTGGGAGGGGCCTTGGGGTTGTTCCTCCTGGACCTCTCCGTCGCGCAGCCCCTCGGCGATGCCACGGCCACGACGGAATCGTCCTGCAATTTCGGCATGGCCAAGGGCCAAGCGAAGGGCAGCTGCGTGGTGCCCTTCCTACAAGGCTGCGTCGTAGCCCGCTTCCCCGGCACAACCAAGCCCTGGTCCAACATCTCCAAGGGGGGCCTCACCGCCTGCCGCTTCGACGACAAGGGCACCGACTGGAAAACCCGCATCGCCGGCACCTGCGAGAAATGCAAATCCGCCCAATGCTCCGCCCGCTTCGGCGTCATGTTCGACTGCTCGGCCCACGCCCCTGCCCCGACCGCCCAATCCCCGAAGCAGCACACGCCGTGATCCTGGCGGAGGCGATCAAAGGCGACGCGCGTCAACTGGGCTTCGACGCGGTCGGCATCAGCCGCATCGAGGCCGCCTCGACGAACCCGGAGGCCTCGCTTTCCGAACGGCTCCGGACTCGCCTGGCCGAGTGGCTGCAACGCGGCTACCACGGCGCCATGGGCTGGATGGCGCGGGACCCGTCGCGCCGCGCCGATCCTCGGCTGGTCCTGCCCGGCTGCCGCTCGGTGATCTCGCTCGGCATGAACTACTACACCGACCACCGGGCGGACGAACGGCCGGGGCATGGGCGCATCGCCCGCTACGCCTGGGGAAGGGACTACCACGACACCTTCAAACAAAAGCTCGAACAACTGGCCGCCCGCATCACGACGCTGGCGCCGGACGCCAAGACCAGAGGGTACGCCGACACGGGTCCGGTCATGGAAAAGGCCTGGGCCCAGCAGGCCGGCCTCGGCTGGATCGGCAAGCACTCCAACCTCGTCTCCACGCAGTTCGGATCCTGGCTGCTCCTGGGAGAAATTCTGACGACGCTGGACCTCCCCCCGGATGAACCCGGCGACGATCTCTGCGGTGCCTGCACCCTCTGCATCAGGGCCTGTCCGACAGACGCGATCGCCGAGCCCTATGTCGTGGATGCCACGCGCTGCATTTCCTACTGGACGATCGAGCGGCACGGACCGGACGACGAGATTCCGCCTGCGCTCGCCTCCAAGCTGGGCAACCGTATTTTCGGCTGCGACGATTGCCTGGACGTCTGTCCCTACAACGTCAACGCGTCGCCGACCGATGAGCCGGCCTTCCACCCCTCTCCGCTCGCCCTCTCGCCTGACCTGACAGCCTTGGCCGCCATCGACGAGCCGGCCTTTGCGGCCACGTTCAGAGGCAGTCCCATCCGACGCGCCAACCACACCGGCTTGACCCGAAACGTCCGCCATGCGCTCCGCAATCAGTCGCGACCCGCTTCTCCGGACCTCTCCTTGCCGACCGGTCCACGCTAGCCTCACGCCTTCGCTTCTCTCCAAAAGGGGTGGTGGAAAGCAACCGACCCGCTGCTCCATTTCCACCAACGACAGCGGCTGCCGTCCGGCAGCCTCACCGTCCTACCCGTCAAACTCCCGCGAAAGCACGGCCTTGTCCTGATCGCCAACAAAGGCGCACGACTTGCACAGAACAAGAACGGCAGTACACCCAAGCGCCCGATGGCCCCCCATCAGGCCAAACCGAAGGAGGTTGCATCATGTTTGACGCCCCACGCGAGCAGTTCGGACGGGTGATGGTCGTGGACGACGAGGCAGACATCCGGAAGGTGGTGCGGATGCACCTGGAAAAAGCCAACTACGAAGTGATCGAGGCCGCCAACGGCAGCGAGGCTATCGCCCTGCTGGGCTCGGGCGACAACCCGGTCTACGTGGACACCATTCTCTGCGACATCAGGATGCCCAAGGTCAATGGACTCGAACTCATCGAGTACCTTCGGCAGCAGTACCCCTCCATCCCGATCGTCGTGCTCACCGGCTTCCCCGACGTGCAGATGGCCACCTCGCTCCTCAAGCAAGGCGTCCTGGACTACCTAGTCAAGCCGGTCGAGAATGAACACCTGATCACCACGATCAAGAAGGCGGTCGATCATCACGAGATGATGAAGGGACAGTTTACAACCTGACGCACCCCCACGAGTCGGACAACCGGCTGTCGAGGGACAGAGGTTCTCGATGGCCGGTTGCCCGGCTCCTGCGTGTACAACCTATGCGCTTCGGACTCAAACGCAAGATCATTTTCTCCATCTTGGGCGCCGGCGCCCTGCCGCTCATCCTCGGCATGGTCATTGCGTATTTCCAAGGCACCACCGAGCTGGAACGAGTCATCGGGGGAAATTTTCAGGCCCTGGCCGGCGAGACCGCGCGGTCGATCGATCTGGTGCTGAGCGGCGAGATCGCCAGAAGGCAGCGGATCGCCTCCAACGAGAGCGTCATCGCCGCGCTCACCGCAAGAAACGCCCGCTACCGGAAGTTGGAACGGACGGCTATCGAGCGCCTCCTCTCGGAAGAGGCCGCGCGCTGGCGGTCGGGAGAACGGTCGCTCTCGGGCCCGCAGATTGGCCCCGCGCAAGAGGTGCTCAAGCGGTTCGCCAAAACCGCGGGGCTGAGCGAGCGCCCCGGGAGCCACGCCACGCTCCACACCCTCTTCCTCACCGATGAGGAGGGGGCGCTCCTCGTCAGCCTTCACAGCGATCGATTCCCCGCCTACAGACATGCGGACCAAGAATGGTGGCAACGGGCCTACGGCCATGGCAAGGGACAGACCCACATCGGCACGGTGGCCTTCGACGACGCCTTCGGCAGTTATGTCTTTACCTTGGCGATCCCCGTGCTGGATGAAAGCCGGCAACGGGTGCTCGGCGTCCTCCAGAGCGTCTTCGATGCCAAGGAGTTCTTCAGGCCGGCCATCCACCCCATCCGGTTCGGCCAGACCGGCCACGTCATGCTGATCGATTCGCGCGGCACCGTCATCAACTGTCCGATCCTGCCCACCGGCGTCCGCGTCAACGACACCGCCTTGATCCGAAGCGTCACCGCCGAGGAGCCAGGCTGGGTCAAGGCCGCCGGCGACGGCCATGGAGGGCAGGCCGCCTCCATCATCGGATTCGCGCCGTTGCCGGAAACCAGCGCGACGACCAGAGCCTCCACGGGATTGCTGTGGCACACCTTTGCCTGGCAATCCTCCCAGGAGCTGTTTGCGCCGACCCACAGCCTGCTGCTGTGGGTCGCCTCGGCCGGCCTCCTGGCCATGGGGCTGCTCGGTTCCATCGGGTACTACGCCGCGCACCGCATCGTCACGCCCATCCGGCATCTCCAGGAAGGCGCGGCCAGAATCGGCCGGGGGGAACTGACGGAGCCGCTCACGATCCGCACCGGCGACGAGATCGAACGGCTCGCGGACGAATTCAACACCATGAACGAGCGATTGAAAAGCGCCTTCTCGAACTTGGAGGAGAAGGTCGCGGCCAAGACGGCCGAGGTGCGGGCCCTGAAAGAATACAACGAGAAGATTCTGAACAGTCTGCCGGACAGCGTGGTGATCCTCAAGCAAGATCGCACGATCGAATACATCAACGCGGAAGCGACAAAAGTCCTCCAGTCCCAGCCTGCTTCGATCCTCGGCCACAGCCTCTTCGACCTCTTGTCGGTGGACCAACCCACCCAGCGCCAACTCGAATGGGAGTTCGACCATGCCCAACTCACGACCGCATCACGACTCGATCCGTGGGAAGAGCCGAGGCTGATGCAGAGCCGGGATCCCCTGGCGCCGACGTCGGGCGGCACAGCGGAAGACATCCGACGGGATATCCGCATCGGCGCCCGCGCCTTCGGACACCGCTTTTTCCGCGTCTCCTCCGGCAACGGCGCCACCCGCATCGGGTTGGCCTTGCGCGAAGTGACCAGCGAGCGTCAGTTGCAGGACCAGCTCATCCAGGCCGAGAAACTGGCCGGCATGGGCACTTTGACGGCAGGCATCGCGCACGAGATCAACAATCCGCTGTTCGTCATCATGGGCTTGGCGGAAGCCGTGGCGGAAGAAGACAGTCCCGGCGCGACGAAAGCGTTCGCGAAAGACATCGTGAAGTACGCCCGGCACATGTCCTCGCTCATCAAAAACTTCGCCCGTTACGCGACCCCCGGCTCTGCGGAGAACATTCGATCGGTCGATGTCACGCAAGCCCTCGCCGACGCGTTGAAGATGGCGCGCTTGGCGCACATGTCCGACGACCTGACGGTCCACACCGACTACGCCCCCCTCCCCCCCATCCTGGCCAGGCCGGAAGAAATTCAGCAGGTCTGCCACAACATCATCGTCAACGCCATCCAAGCCATGAACGGTCGCGGCGCCCTGCGCCTGTCCACAGACCACGTGAACGGCTGGGTCCGCCTGCGCATCGCGGACACCGGTCCCGGCATCCCCAAGGCGTTCCTCGGCAAAATCTTCGACCCCTTCTTTACCACCAAGGAGCCGGGAAAGGGCACCGGCCTGGGCCTGAACATCGTCTATCAAATCGTCACGAAATACGGCGGAACGATCGCGGTGGACAGCGAAGAAGGCAAGGGCACCACGTTCACCGTCCGCTGGCCGGCCGAATCCCACGCCTGAAACTTGCCTCCGCCCGCGCCAGGCAGTACCATGCAGAGGGTGCCCTCGCACCCGTGCACCTCACACCCGGTCACGCTATGCGCCCACCGACCCTCCTCGTCATCGAAGATGAAGAACGGATGCGCCGGCTCCTGGAGCTGGTGCTGAAGCCGGAAGGCTACGATCTGCTCCTGGCCCGCACGGGAGAAGACGGCCTCCGCCTCTTGCGCGAGACCGAGGGGCTCGACCTGATCGTCACCGACCTCCAGCTCGGCGCGGTCTCCGGCCTCGACATCCTCCAGGCGGCCAAACAGACCAGGCCGGACGTGCCGGTTCTGATCATCACGGGATACGGCACCGTGAAATCCGCCGTGGAGGCCATGAAACAGGGCGCCTACGACTACATCTCCAAGCCGGTGGACAACGAGGAATTGAAAATCCTCATCGCGCGGGCGCTCCACGTCAGACGGCTGTCGCAGGACAACCGAACCTTGCGAGCCGGGCTCCATGAGCGCTTCAGTTTCGACCGGATCGTCAGCCGGTCGCCCCAGATGGCGGCCGTCAAGCGGCTGGCCATGGAGATGGCCAAGACCGACGTCACGGTCTTGATCACGGGCGAGAGCGGCACGGGGAAGGAACTGCTGGCACGCGCCATCCACTATGCCGGCGCCAGGGCCGACGGGCCGCTGGTCGCCGTGAACTGCGCCGGCATTCCCGAGTCGCTGTTGGAATCGGAACTCTTCGGGTACGAAAAGGGCGCCTTCACCGACGCCAAGAAGTCCAAGGCGGGCCGCTTCCAGTTGGCGGACCGGGGCACCCTGTTTCTGGACGAAATCGGGGAGATGAGCCCGGCAGCCCAGGCCAAGCTGCTCCGGGTCCTCGAAGACCGCCTCGTCGAGCCGCTGGGCGGTCTGCGCGCCATCAAGGTGGATATCCGGGTGATCTGCGCGACCCACCAGACCCTCCCCGACCTGATCAAGGACGGCCGGTTCCGCGAGGACCTCTATTACCGCCTCAGCGGCTGTCCCTTGCACCTGCCTCCCCTGCGGGAACGAACGGGCGATGTCCGAGCCCTGCTGGAGGCCTTTGTAGAAACCGCTGCGCGAGAGCGCGGAACCCGCCTGGGAAAGATCTCCCCCGAAGCCCTGGCGGTCCTCGAAGGCTATCGCTGGCCCGGCAACGTGAGGGAGCTGCATAACGTCGTGGAGTGGCTCACGATCAGTTGCCAAGACGGCGAGATCAGGCCGGAGCACCTGCCCGCCAATTTGCGGAATCCCGCCGCAACCGCACCGAGGGAGGCGCAGTCCCTGCTCTCCCTCGGCCTCTCGGTGGAAGAAATCGAAAAATCCATGGTGCAGGAGGCGCTCAAGAAGACCGGCGGGAACATCTCGGAAGCGAGCCGCCTGCTGAAAATCACCCGCAACACGCTGCGGTATCGGATGGCCAAATACAAGTTAGAGTAACGCGCCTTTCGCGTCTCGCTGCGAAAGGCGCTCCTACGGAACGAGCGGCGACATGCAGCGATCCGGCGGCCTGCAACGAAAATTCTTCATCGCCCTGCTGATCGTCGGCATCCTGCCCGGCATCGCAGCCCTCATCGCCACCTACCTCTACAGCACCGACAGCCTGAAGCATTCCATCGGCAGCGGATTTCAGGAAATCGCGCGCTCGACCGCGATCCGGATCGCCGCAGCCGTGGACACGGAGATTGACCGCGCGGCGCGGCTGGCCATCGTTCCCGTGCTCGTCCGCCACATCGTGGAGGCTGCGAACCGCCGCTATGTCGGCAAGGACGAGGAGGCAATCCGTCACCTTCTGGCTACCGCCGCCGCATGGCCCAGGGAGCAAGCCATCTCCGGTCTCCCGCCGGCAGCCGTAGCCCAGACGACTGCCTATCTGAAGGAATGGGCGCGTGAGACAGGCGCGTACGTCCGCGTGGTGATCACGGACAAGCATGGCGTCGGGGTCGCCTCCACCGATCCGCGCACGCCCTATCTCAACGCCGATCAAGAATGGTGGCAGGAAGCCTTCAAAGAGAGCCACGGCGGAGCCTATGTCAGCACACTGCGGCACGACCGGATACTGAACGAGTATGTATTCGACGTTGCGGTGCCGATCTTCGACGGAACCCTTGACGAGCCGATCGGGGTGGTGGGCCTTCTCATCCGTCGCGACGTATTGATGAACACGATCCTGCCGATCCGCATCGGACAAACCGGACACGGCATGCTGCTGGACACGGAGGGGACCCCCTTGATCTGCCCGGTCTTGCCGCCGACCGCGCATCTGATTCACCAGGCCCTGCTGAACCGCCTCGCGCGAGACAAGCCCCTGTGGTTCGTCGTGGACGACGACGCCCACGGGGGCCGCGATTCGATCGTGGGGGCTGCCCCGGTCCTCTTCGCCCACAAGCTCAGCGCCGCAAGCCTGAGAGGCGAACGGTGGTTTGCCTTCGTCCGGCAACAGCCGGAAGAAACTTATGCGCCGATTTATTCCTTGCTGGTCACCGTCGGCCTCATTGGATTTGGGCTGGTCGTGGGCTTGGCCTCCCTGGGCTTCATCGTGGGACGGCGGATCGTCAGCCCCATCTTGGCTCTTCGACGGGAGGCGGAAGCCCTGCGGCGCAACGTCGCCGCCCTGCCGGAGCCTGCCGCATCGCCTGCCACGGAGACTCCGGCCCCGCTTGCAATCAGAACCGGCGACGAAATCGAGGACCTGGCTTCCACCTTTCACGCCCTCCGCCGTTCGCTGGAAAACAGCCTGAGCACGGTCAAGACGCAGCAGGAGGAGTTGATCCGGCGGGAAAAGCTGGCCTCGGTCGGCCAGTTGCTGGCGGCCCTCGCCCACGACCTGCGCAACCCCCTCGGCGTGATCCGCAGCTCGGCCCAACTGGTGGTCGAGGGCCAGCAGACCGACGCCGTCAAACAGGAAGTCGCCCATTACATCATCGACGAGGTGGATCGACTCACGCACCGAATCAACGATTTCCTGCGTTACGCGCGTCAAAAGCCTCCTGAGCCCAAACGCATCCCTCCCGAAGCCCTGGCCCAAGCCGCCCTGTGGCAGTGGAAAACACAGGGCGGCCTTGAACGGCTGACCCTGCACACCGACTTCGCCCCCCACCTGCCGGAAGTCAGCGTGGACCCGGATCAGATCAAAGAAGCGCTGGTGAATCTGCTCATCAATGCACGGGAGGCCATGCCGGAGGGCGGGAGACTCTCCGTGACGACCAGGGCCGGAGAACGCGGTTCTGTGGAAATCGAGGTGGCCGATACCGGCTGCGGCATCCCGCGCCGCCACCTGGATCGCATCTTCGAACCCTTCTTCACCACCAAGGAATACGGCACGGGGTTGGGCTTAACGAACGTCAAGCGATTGATCGAAGACAACGGCGGCACGCTGGAAGTGAGAAGCGAAGAAGGAACGGGGAGCCGGTTCGTAATTCACTTGCCGCCGGCTTGACGGCAACCTACGCCACTTGACATCGCTTGCATGGGACTTATCTCCCCCACCATGGAACATCCCATGACGCCGCGCCATCTGACTCACGACGAACGAAAAGCCGCCGAGGCGGCTTTCGCAGGACGGCCGTTCAACCCCCGGTGGTCTCAAGCTGCCCGGATGGTCTATGACGGCATCCTCACTGCCTCAGGCCTGGGCGCAGCGCCCATCGAGCCCCCGACAACCGACTTGTCCGTGCCGAAAGAAGCCTCTGTGGTTCGTTCCGGCGAAACCACACCGGGAGGGTCTCTTCTGCCGGCTCCGTCACAAAACAACCTCAGCGACGCTCCCGACGGCGAGCCGAAGGCCAAGCCCTCCCAGCTCGCGATCAGGTCTCGCGCAGAAGCCATTCAAGCGGGGCTGCTGATCGACGTCACGCCCCTCGCCCAACAAGTCGGACTGCCCCTGCCGGTCGGCATTACCAAGCCCCTCTGGGACATCGCCATCACGGCCTCCCATGCCCTTCCGGAAGACCAGTACGAAGCCCGCATGCGGGATGTGCTGATGGCCCTCCGTCTGCGTCTCTCGACGACCAAGGCCACCATCCCCTGGATCGAGTTTCCGGTCCTCCTGGCCTTTCCACCGGACACGATCCCGCAGCTCTGCGTCCTGCACGCGGTCGCACACGAGGACCCAACCGCCGCCGCGACGCTCACGCTGGCCTTGCGCGACGAGGTCTCGCCGACCATTGCCCCCTTGAGCAACAACTAGGGCGCCAGCCCCTACCGCAATTCGACGATCGTCACCCCATCGCCCCCCTCCGCCCTCTCGCCGGATCGAAAGGCGCTCACATAGGGGGAGCTTTTCAGATAGTCCCTGAGCGCCGCCTTCAGCCGGCCTGTGCCGTGGCCGTGAATGATCCGCAGGAAGGGGGCACCGCTCAACGCCGACCGATCCAGCGCCGCCACCG
>VGXD01000060.1 GCA_016873525.1 Nitrospira sp.
TCCGCCAGTTTCTTGCCGGCTCCGCCAAGCGGAAAGACCTGCTTCGCACGGTCAAGGACAAGCAGCAGGCGACGGGGAAAACGTTGCCCCTGGAACCCTTGACCGAGGCCGCCAGGAGGGTGGACCGGTTGTCCTGCCGGCAGCAGCGGGAGTGCCTGGTCCGCTTCGTAAAAGATTTCCTCACGTACCGCCGGGACCTGGCCAATTACCGCCTGATCCAGGAGGCGATGGGCCGGATTCAATTACAGGAGGAGCCCAAGAGCATCAAGCTGTCCCGCGCCAACCATACCCTCTACGAGTTTCTTGCGGCGAAGGAGGAGGGAGTGGTGGTGCAGACGGTTCTGGGCCACGTCATCCTGAAGGCGGATGTGCGCGGGTCCACCACCATGGTGGCGGAACTCCGGACTCGCGGCCTGAACCCCGCCTCCCATTTCAGCCTGAATTTCTTCGACCCGCTCAACGAGCTGCTGGAACTCTATGGGGCCGGCAAGGTGTTTATCGAGGGGGACGCCGTCATCCTCAGCATTTTGGAACATGAGGAAGCCTTGGAACATCGGTTCAGTGTGGCGCGCGCCTGCGGCCTGGCCAAGAGACTGCTGGGCATGGTGCAGGCACAGAACGCGGTCTGTCGAAAGGACGGGCTGCCGGAGCTGGAATTGGGCATCGGACTCGTGTTCAGCGACGAGCAGCCGACTTTTCTCTACGACGGCAATAACCAGATCATGATCTCTCCCGCAATCGGGAAGGCGGATCGCCTCTCGTCCTGTTCCTGGATGTTGCGCAAGCAGCGGAGCCGGCAAGCGACCCCGGCGTATACCAACGTGGACATCTACGAAATTCCTGATGGGGATCCGCTGCGCGGGGAAAAAGGGGAAGTCCACCTGCGCTATAATCTGAACGGCATCGAGTTGGACGAGGCGGGGTTCGCCAAGCTCAAGACGGAAATCTCCTTGCAGCAGATCGACGTTACGCTGCCCGACGACCAGGCGCCCACCGCGATCCACGCGGGCCGCTATCCCGATTTGAAGGGCGCCATGCATCGGGTGGTGGTGCGGGAGGGGGCGATGCGCCTGCTGGACAGGCAGCATCCCCGCCTGGGGGAGCCCACGGCCGGCAGGTTCTATGAAGTGGTCACGAACGAATTTGTTTTGGGCAAGGTCGAGGAAGTGGTACAAACGGGCGAGGATAGCTGAGGCCGAAGGCGTTCGGCCTGACGGCCGCCGAGACGACGGACTGCGTGGAGACTATGATCAATCGGGTGATTCTCATCGTGTTGGACGGCCTCGGGGTTGGGGAATTGCCGGATGCGGCCCAATATGGGGATCGCGGAAGCAATACGCTGGCGCATGTGGCGGAAGCGGTCGGCGGCCTGTCTTTGCCGAATCTGGAATTGTTGGGCTTGGGCCACATCGGCCCATTCGCCGGCTTGCGCCGGATGGGCGAACCGGACGGCTGTTTCGGGAAGATGGCCGAGCTTTCCAAAGGAAAAGACACCACCCTAGGGCATTGGGAGATGACCGGCCTCGTCGTGGATCACCCCTTCCCCACGTATCCCCAAGGCTTTCCGCCCGACGTGATCGAGGCCTTTCAGAAGGCCATCGGCCGGACCGTGCTGGGCAACAAGGCGGCTTCCGGGACGGAGATCATTCAAGAACTGGGCGAGGAACACCTTAAGACCGGCGCGCCGATCGTCTATACCAGCGCGGACAGCGTCTTCCAGGTCGCCGCGCACGAGCGAGCGGTTCCCTTGGAGGAACTCTACCGGATCTGTCGCGAGGCCAGAAAATTGTTGAAGCCGCCGCATCAGGTCGCCAGAGTCATCGCGCGACCCTTCATCGGCGAGGCCGGGGCCTTTGTGCGGACGGAGGGGCGCCGAGACTTTTCCCTGGAGCCGCCGGGGCAGACGTTGCTGGATGTGCTCAAACAGGCCGGGCAGCCGGTCGTCGGGATCGGCAAAATCGACGATCTGTTCAAGGGCCGTGGGTTGACCCGCGCGATCCATACGAAGAACAACGAGGCCGGCATGGATGAAACCATCCGCATCCTCTCCATGGTGCCCCGCGGACTGCTGTTCGTGAACCTTGTGGACTTCGATATGTTGTATGGCCACCGAAACGACGCCGCCGGTTACGCGAAGGCCTTGCAGACGTTCGACGCCAGGCTGCCGGGGCTGCTGCATGGGATGCGGCAGGGCGACCTTCTGTGTCTGACCGCCGATCATGGAAACGATCCGCTTGGCCCGGGCACCGACCATACGCGGGAATATGTGCCGCTCCTGGCCTACGGGCCTCGTCTGGCGCGGGGCGTGGATCTGGGGACGCGCCGCACCTTTGCCGACCTGGGGCAGACGATTGCCGATGCCTTGGGCGTCAAGCGGCTCTCCTGGGGGGACAGTTTTCTGGATTCGCTTTCGGTGGGATAAGAGAGGGCATCATGGGGGAGTCTTTCGAGACCAAATTATCGCAACTGGGCCTTGCCTTGCCCCAGACCCCCAAGCCTGTCGCCAACTATGTGCCGGCGGTGGAGGCGGGAGACCTGCTGTTCCTCAGCGGCGTCCTTCCGTTCCGGGACGGAACCTTGGCCTGGACCGGCAAGCTGGGCAGGGACTTGACCGTGGAACAGGGTTATGAGGCGGCCAAGGTCGCCTTGCTGAACGGCCTGGCCATTGTGAAAAGTCAGTTGGGGACGCTTGACCGCGTGAGGCGGGTCGTCCGCCTGGTCGGCCACGTGGCCTCGGCCGAGGGGTTTGTGCAACAGCCGGCGGTGATCAACGGCGCATCCGACCTCCTCGTCGGCCTCTTCGGGGAAGCCGGCCGCCACGCGCGGGTGGCTGTCGGGGCGGCTGAGTTGCCGTTGCAGGCGCCGGTCGAACTGGAGCTGATCGTCCAGATCGCGCCACGATCGTAGCGGGTGAGATGATGAAACGATGGAGATCGTGGTTGATGCTGGCGGCGCTGGCTCTGGCCCTGCTGTCTCCTGACCCAGGCGTGGCGAAGGAAGGGCTTCCCGTGGAACCGGACGAGGATTTGCGGGTGGACGAACTCTACGACCATGAGGCCCGCATGTTCCTCTTCCTCTATTCGCTCAAAGGGAATGGGGAGGTGGACTACGTGACCGGCCGTATGGTGCAGGAGAGCGCAAGGAGCCATTACGGCAATCCCGTGTACTATACGGAACCCTACCCGCTCTTTTACTGGTGGAACCACATGTTGTGGAACGATCCGGAGCGCGACGGCGTCAACGGGAACGAGCGGGTCTATCAGGAAGAGATCGAGTTCGACCGGAGCCGGTACAAGCCCTGCCTATTCAACGGACAACCTTGTTGAGGAAACGGCCGTCATGCGCCGGCCGAAGGCTTGCCGGTCGTCGTGTCCGGCCTATCGGCGATTCTCTGGCCCCATCCGCTTCCATCGTCTGTTTTTCTGATCGCCGTTCTTCTACGTCAGGGGCTAGCCGAGACGATAGAGCGTGCAAAGCGCATCGCCGGTCTGTCTGCGAGGGCCAGTGAAACTTCCGTCGGTCTGCGAAAATCTGAACAGCCGTCGCATCGGGGTCATGTTGCCCTTGGGGTTCGCCTCGGGACTTCCCTTGGCGCTGACCTCTGGCACGCTCCAGGCTTGGTTGACGGTGGACGGGGTGGATCTTCGCACGATGGGAATGTTTTCCCTCGCCGGCCTTCCCTATACCCTGAAATTTTTGTGGTCGCCCGTAATGGACCGCTTCGTGCCGCCCTGGCTGGGTCGTCGTCGAGGCTGGATGGTCGCCTCCCAGCTCGCCTTGATCGTCGGCATCGCCGCCATGGCCGCGACCGGAGCCGGGAAGGCCCAGCTCATGTTGGGGGTCCTGGCCTTCGCGGTCGCTTTTGCCTCGGCCTCCCAGGACATCGTGTTCGATGCCTACCGGACGGACGTGCTGCGTCCCCACGAGCGCGGGTTGGGCGCGGCGGTGTCGGTGACCGGCTATCGGCTGGCCATGCTGATGTCCGGGGCCGTCGCGTTGATTCTTTCCGAGTCGATCGGGTGGCAGGCCACCTATTTTCTCATGGCCTGCCTCATGCTCGTGGGACTGGGGACGACGCTGTTCAGCCCTGAGCCAAGGGACCCGGTGGTCGTCCCACGGAACATGCAGGAGGCGATCTGGGGGCCGCTGCGCGAGTTTTTCTCGCGGTCCCCGGCGGTCTGGTTGCTGCTGCTCATCGTCCTCTACAAGCTGGGCGATGCCTTTGCCGGTTCGCTGACCACGGCCTTTCTGATTCGAGGCATGGGGTTTTCTCCCGGCGAAGTGGGGGTGGTCAACAAGGCGATGGGGCTGGGCGCGACGATTCTGGGCGCCTTGGCCGGCGGCGCGCTGATGGTGCGGCTGGGGCTCTTCCGCTCGTTATTTTTCTTCGGTCTGCTGCAAGCGGTCTCCAACCTTTCCTTTATGGCCTTGGCCTGGACCGGGAAAAGTTATCCGGTGATGGTGTCGGCCGTGGCGATCGAAAATCTTGCCGGCGGCATGGGGACGGCCGCCTTTGTGGCGCTCACGATGTCGCTCTGCGACCATCGGTACACCGCCACCCAGTTTGCCTTGCTGTCGGCGTTGGCGGCCTTGGGCCGCGTATTTGTCGGGCCGCCTTCCGGTTATTTGGCGGAGGCGGTCGGGTGGGCCCCGTTTTTCTTTGTGACGTTTCTTGCGGCGCTGCCCGGGCTCTGGCTGCTCTGGTTCTTGCGGAACGACCTCGGCAGGCAAGCGGCGCAGGCCTAGCCGTCAGGTTTTCAGCTTGCGTTGGAGAAAGAGCACGAATGCCATGAGGGTCGGCAGGGGGGCGAAGAGGAACGGCAGGAGCCACAGCCAGACATTTTTGCCTCGGACCCGCGCCTGGTCGATCATCCAGACGAAGACCCAGATGACCAGGCCGACATAGTTCAAGGTGATCCAGCGCGTCGTGTGGATCTTCAGGCTGCTGGGACCCCCTTCCGGACCCTGCGTCAGAAACGCGATGGTCAAGAGGCCAAAGGCGGCCAGCAGCCCGATGACGAGTCGTTTGCTCCAGACGTACATGAAGACCTCCTTGGGCGGCGTGCGGCGTCAGTGCGGTGCGAAGGGCGATGCGCGAGTGGTCGGAAGATAAGCGAGGCGGACGAAATTGTCAAACCGCCTGATCGACGCGACGGGGAACGGACGGTGTCGTGAGGCGAGGAGATAGCATGGCGATGCGCACAGGCAGTCTTGCCCTTGTGGTGTTGGTCTTGGGGATCGGCGTGGGGTTGGCCGCCACGAATCCTACCAGCAACGACTACTATGGATTTGTCGAGGGGCAACTGGCCGGGGCCGTCGAGCGGCTTGATGCCGCCGCTCCGTCGGGCGACCTGGTCCGCCAGGTGTTCAAATCCCAGGGAGCGATGGTCGTTCAGTCGATCGTTCGCCCGAACACGACCAGGCGCAACTATGGACTGTTCAGCATCTTCACGACCAAGTTGTTGGATGTCGAAGTGGTCGTGGTCGGTGCGGGGACGGTCTTCGTTCCGATCGATGGCCTGGACGATGTCGCCAAAAAAATCTCGCATTTGGGCTCCCCTCCGGGCCGATAAATTCTTCCTTCCGGCCTCTTTTTGTGTGGATAACATCGTCCCTGGAATGCGGCTCTTCGCTCTCCACGCCTAGATTCAGCTATCCACAGCTTTTCCTTGGCTGTCCCCAAGAAACCACTACATTTTGTGTTGACAAAGTAAATGGTTCGCCATATATTGCGGGTCATCGGTTTTATCGGTTTGTTCGGCTGCTCGATTGAGGTGCGTACAGATGGGCAAATCTGAGCCTCAAGAGATGTCCCAGGGGCAGCAGGATAAGCGACCGACGCAAGGCCATTCAACACAGAGATCGCCGCAAGAGTAAGCAGGCGCCGCGAGTACCACAGCGGCGCCTGCGTGTTTTTGGGCTCCACGAATTTCAAGGATGCGATCGCATCGAGCGGTTATGCGACAGTTGTCAACCAGCAGGAGGGGAGCATTGTGAGGATTGAACGCCGATTTACTCAGAAGGGACAGAGTCCTTACGCGGGTATTCCGTTCGCGAAGCGTTCCTCTGAAATCAAGAATCCCGACGGCTCGACGGTCTTCAAACTGGACAATATCGACGTCCCGGAGCGGTGGACTCAACTGGCCATCGACATCCTCGCGCAGAAGTATTTCCGCAAGGCGGGCGTTCCCCAAACCGGCCCCGACGGACAGCCCCTCCTCGGTGAAGACGGCAAGCCGGTGCTGGGCGGCGAGCGCGATGCGCGCCAGGTGTTCAACCGGATGGCCGGGTGCTGGACCTATTGGGGCAAGACCCACGGGTACTTCCACAAGGAGGAGGATGCCACGGCCTTCTACGACGAACTCTGCTACATGTTGGCCCGGCAGATGGCGGCCCCCAACTCGCCGCAGTGGTTCAATACCGGCCTGCACTACGCCTACGGCCTCTCCGGCCCCTCGCAAGGCCATTACTACGTGGACCCGGAGACGCACCAGATGGTGAAGGCCGCCAACGCTTTCGAGCATCCGCAGCCCCATGCCTGCTTTATCCAGTCGATCGACGACGACCTGGTCAATGAAAACGGCATCATGGATCTGTGGGTGCGGGAAGCGAGGCTGTTCAAGTACGGGTCCGGCACCGGGACGAACTTCTCCAAATTGCGCGGGGAAAACGAGCCGCTTTCCGGCGGTGGGAAGTCATCGGGTTTGATGTCCTTCCTGAAGATCGGCGATCGGGCCGCCGGCGCCATCAAGTCCGGCGGGACGACGAGGCGCGCGGCCAAAATGGTCTGTCTGGACCTGGACCATCCCGACATCGAGGAGTTCATCGACTGGAAGGTGATCGAGGAGCAAAAAGTCGCCGCCATGGTGACCGGCTCCAAGGTCTGCGCGCAGCGCCTGAACGCCGTGCTGAAGGCCTGCCACATGCCGGCGGGCCAAGGCGCGCCGGTGGAGACGGATCCGGAGAAGAACCCCGCGCTCAAGAAGGCGATCCGCGAGGCCAGGCTGTCGGCGGTGTCGGAGGCCTATATCCAGCGGATGTTCGCCTATGCCCACGAGGGGTTCACGCATTTCGACTTCCACGAATACGACACGAACTGGGACGGCAAGGCCTATCAGACCGTGTCGGGGCAGAATTCCAACAACAGCGTGCGGATTCCCAACGCCTTCTTCGAAGCCCTGGAGGAGGACGGAGACTGGGCGCTTCGGCGCCGGGTCGACGGCAAGGCCATCAAGACGATCAAGGCCCGCGAACTCTGGGACAAGATCGCCTGGGCCGCCTGGATCTGCGCCGATCCCGGCACGCAGTACGACACGACGATCAATGAGTGGCACACCTGTCCGGAGGACGGCCGGATCAACGCCTCGAATCCCTGCGTCACCGGCGACACGCTCGTCGCGACCGCGGACGGCTGGCAGAGAATCGATGAACTGGTCGGCAAGACCGTCCGGATCATCGGGGCGGATGGCCAGCCTCACCTGGTTACGAAGGTGTTTCCCACGGGCCGCAAACCGATTTTTGAGCTGACGACGAAGTCCGGATATCGGGTGCGCATTACCGGCGACCATCGGGTGCTCACGGTAAGCCGAGGTGATGTGGCGGTGCAGGACCTGACCACGGAAGACCGGCTGTTCTTGCAGCGGCCTGGGTTCGGCCGCAGGACATTGCCGGCAAATCTGGCGGTCGGCATCGGAGTGGCGGTCGGGGACGGCTGTCTCACCCGTTCGATCATCCGTGGCCGCGAGGAAGACATTGTCATCCTGTCGATGCATGCCGATGAGGCAGGGGTCCTGGCCTCGATTGCCGAGGCGGTCAATGCCCGGAAGGCGGCCCTCAAGGCGGTCGGATCGGTCGGCCGCAACGACGGCGTGCACGTGACGCGGAGCGCGACCGGCGCCAGGCTGTCGTTCGGCTCCCGTTCCGTGGTGGATCTGTTCCGCCAACTGGCTGTGCTGGATGAAGGATCGGAGCGGAAGCGGTTCACGCCGGCGGTCTATGAGCTGGACCGGCCGGCCCTTGCGGCGGTTCTGCGGGGTCTTTTCACCGCAGACGGGACGGTGGCCAACTACGGAGAAAAGTCTCAGTACGTCGCGCTCGATTCCACCTCGTTGGAGCTTCTGCGCCAGACACAGCTGTTGCTTCTGTCCTTTGGGATCAAATCCAAGCTGTATCAGAACCGCCGGGGCGGGGAAGCCGCCTCGATGTTGCCGGATGGCCAAGGCGGCACTCGATCCTATCCGGTCCAGGAGATGCATTCACTCCGGATCAGCCGGTCCTCTCGGTTCCTGTTCGAGCGGGAGATCGGATTCCATCCGGAAAGCCGCAAAGCCGCGGCTCTCGCTGAACTCAACGTCGAGGTCGGTGCATACAAGGATGAACTGACGGACGAAGTCGCTTCGATTGAGCCGGCCGGCGACGAAGAGGTTTTTGATTTGACCGAGGAAGCGACGCACCACTTTGTCGCGGGTGGGCTCGTGGTCCACAATTGCTCGGAGTACATGTTCCTGGACGACACCGCGTGCAACTTGGCCAGCCTCAACCTGGGCGAGTTCTACACGGAGGACGGGCAATTCCTCCTGGAGGATTTCCGCCATGCGGTGCGGCTTTGGACCATCGCGCTGGAGGTCAGCGTGTTGATGGCGTCGTTCCCGAGCAAGGCCATCGCGCAAAAGAGTTTCCAGTACCGGACGTTGGGGCTGGGCTACGCCAACCTGGGCACCGTGCTCATGCGGCAGGGCATTCCCTACGATTCGCCGAAGGCCTTGGCCATGTGCGGGGCGCTCACGGCGATCCTGACCGGCGAATCCTATGCCGCCTCGGCCGAGATGGCGGCGGAGTTGGGCCCCTTCGAAGAGTACGCGAGGAACCGAGAGTCCATGCTGCGGGTCATCCGCAATCACCGCCGCGCGGCCTACAACGCGCCGCCGGAGGAATACGAAGGGCTTTCGATCACCCCGAAAGGCATCCAGCCGGAACCCTGCCCGCCGGATATTTTGCTGGCGGCCCGCCGGGCCTGGGACCGGGCCTTGGAGCTGGGGTCGGCTTATGGATTCCGCAACGCCCAGACCACGGTCATCGCCCCTACCGGCACGATCGGACTGGTCATGGACTGCGATACGACCGGCATCGAGCCGGACTTCGCCCTCGTCAAGTTCAAGAAACTGGCCGGCGGCGGCTATTTCAAGATCATCAACCAGGGGCTTCCTCCTGCGCTGGCGACGCTCGGCTACACCGAGGCGCAGAGCCAGGACATCGTCACCTATTGCTCCGGGCGACGGACGCTCAAAGGCGCGCCCTTCATCGACCACCAGGCGCTGGAGGCCAAGGGCTTCGACGGCGCGGCACTGGACCGGCTGGAGGCGGCGCTGGGACAGGCCTTCGAAATTCAGTTCGCCTTCAACAAGTGGACGCTCGGCGAGGACTTCTGCCGGGAAAAGCTGGGCCTGACCGACGCGCAGTTGAACGATCCGGCCTTCAACATGCTCAAGGCGCTCGGCTTTACCCAGGAGCAGATCGTCGTGGCGAACGACTACTGCTGCGGCACCATGACCGTGGAGGGGGCGCCGCACTTGAAGCCCGAACACCTGCCGGTCTTCGACTGCGCCAACCGCTGCGGCCGGACCGGTCAGCGGTACATCGCCGTGGACGC
>VGXD01000061.1 GCA_016873525.1 Nitrospira sp.
CGACCTGATCGAGGTGAATCTCTCCTGCCCCAACATTCCCGGCAAGCCGCAGATCGGGTACGACGCGGAGGCGTCGGAGCGGCTCTTGACGCGCGTAAGGAAAGTCGTGTCCGTGCCCATGGGCGTCAAGCTGCCGCCCTATTTCGATCCGGCCCACCATGAACACATGGCGCGGATGCTGGGGCGGGTGGAGGTGGACTTTCTTTCCCTCATCAATTCGGTGGGGAATGGCTTGGTGGTAGACCCGGAAACGGAACGGGCGGTCATCAAGCCCAAGGGGGGATTCGGCGGTCTCGGAGGGCCGCTGATCAAGCCGGTGGCCCTGGCCAATGTCCGCGCCTTCTGGAAGCTGTTCGAAGGGCGGTTGCCGATCATCGGCACCGGCGGCGTTGTCAGCGGCACCGACGTGTTCGAACACCTGCTGTGCGGCGCCTCGGCCGTGCAGATCGGCACGGTCTTGGTCGAGGAGGGCCTAGGCGTGTTCGAACGGCTCGAGAAAGAGCTGGGCGCGCGGCTCGAACAGAAGGGGTATACGTCCCCGGAATCCTGCCGGGGAAAACTACAGGAGCTGTAGCCTCGGTTATCTCGACGTGAAGCTCTTGGGCAGGAGGCGTAGCAAGAGGGCCTGACGAAGAAGCTGGGCCACGTTGCGCACCTGCAGACGCTTCATCAGATTGAAGCGATGCACTTCCACCGTCCGGACGCTGATCTTCAGGTGGCCGGCAATTTCACGGTTCGTCAGTCCCTGCGCCACCAAGCGAAGAATGTTTTTTTGGCGCGGCGTCAAGGTGCGGGGCGCGGCGGTCTTCTTGCGTCCCGCCGGTTTCGTCGATTTTGGTTTGCGTTTGGTTGCTATCCGAGCCATGGTTCTGCCTTTCCTCGTGTTTGTGTGCGTGGCGTTTCAGCGACAAAACGTCCACATGTTAACATCTCTTTCTTGATTCTGTAAATAAGTTCTGCATATTCCCTGTCAGGGTTTCTGAGGAGAAGCTTTCCCGTCAAGACGTAACCGGATCGGCCGGCCCGGAGAGCCGGACCGATTCGCAGGGCCGTCCAGGAATCCGGTGACGAATAGGGTCCTGGCGAGAAGGCATTACCGGCCGGTCGCAACCTCGCATCCGGCAGGCTTGGCCTGGTTCTCCACCTCGATTTCAAACCCCAAATCGGCGATCATCTTCCAGGCTTCCGCTGCCGGTTGGCCCGGTGTCGTCAGGTAGCCCCCGACGAAGAGGGAGTCGGCCGGGTAGAGGGCCAGCGGCTGGAGGGTCCGGAGATTGAACTCCCGGCCGCCTGCGACGCGGAGTTCGGTGCGCGGGTGCAGAAAACGGAAGAGGCAGAGCACCTTGAGGCATCGATGGGGCGTGAGGTGCTCGGTCTGCTCCAGCGGGGTGCCGTCCACCGGGTGGAGGGTGTTCAGCGGGATGGAATCCGGCTTGACGTCTCGCAGCGCCAGGGCCAAATCGATCACGTCGTCGTCGCTTTCGCCCATGCCGATGATGCCGCCCGAGCAGATCTCCAGCCCGGCGGTCTTGGCGTGTTGAATGGTGCTCAAGCGGTCGCGGAAACTGTGCGTCGTGCAGATGGCCTGGTGGTAGGCCTCGCTGGTGTTGAGGTTGTGGTTGATCCGGTCCACGCCCGCGGCCTTGAGCGTCTTGGCCTGGGCTTCGCTCAGGAGGCCGAGCGAGCAGCAGACCTGGATGGGCGTCTCCCGCTTGATCGTCTTGACGGCGTCGGCGATCTCGGCAATGTCGCGGTCGAGGGGGCTGCGCCCGCTGATGACGACGCAATAGCGCTGGGCCTTGGCGGCGGTCGCTCGCCGGGCTCCCTCCACCATGTCCTCTTTCGGCAGCAGGCCGTAGCGGTCGATTTCGGCCGTGGAGACGGAAGATTGCGAGCAGTAGTGGCAGTCCTCCTGGCAAGCTCCGCTCTTGGCGTTCAGCAGCATTTGCAGCCGGACCTTGCGGCCGAAGTAGCGCTCGCGGACCTTGAAGGCCGCGTCCAGCAGTTCCAGCAATTGCTCGTCCGGGGTCGCCAGCACGGCACGGCACTCCGATCGGGTGAGGGGCTCGTCCCGCAGGGCCTTGTCCGCCAGTACTTGAAAATCAGTCATGATCGTTCTCCTTACAACCCAACAATTCCGGCGCGGCGCAGGGGCTAGAGGCGCCGGGCCCGGCGACGTGTGCCCTTGCCGCGAGCCGCTCGCCTTCGTTACACGGTTTCGAACGGCGCGGCGACGTTTTGATAGGGAATGGGGGGCGTCTCCAGCATGGCCGTCACGGTTTCCGGTTTGGCGCTGGAGGTGTCCACCCAGGGGAGCGCCACGTAGGTGTTCCACTGCCCGCAGCGGCGGCACCGTCCCGCCCATTCGGTCGAGTCCTGTTGGCATTGGGTGCAGCGGTAGGGGACGACCACGCGTTTCTTGAATCCCAAAGCCTTCTTGAGTTCCTCCACCGCATAGTCCATCTGCTGTTTGCGGAGGTAGAGATTGGCCATGATCTTGTGATAGTCGGACAGTTGATCCTGGGGGCCTTCCAGCGTCGACAGCAGGTCGAAGGCTTCGTCGATCATTTCGAGCCGATAGTAGAGTTTTCCCAGGTAGAATTTGAGGACCGGATTCTGGGGGTCCCGCTGGGTCGCGTCCTGGTAAATCCGGATGATCTCGCCGGGCTCGCCCATTTCCAAGTACAACTCTTCCAGCCGGTGGAGGAGGATGACATTGCCGGTTTTGAGGTAGATCTTCTCGATAATCTCCGCCGCATTTTTGAGCTTTCCTTCGCGTATGAGAATCTCGCCCAAGCCGATGTAGGCCGGCAAAAACCGCTTGTCGCGCTTGATGGCTCCGCGGAAGAAGTGGCGGGCCTTCCCGGTCTGCCCCCGTTCGATGAGCTGTCGGCCCACTTCGTAGGTGATGCCGACCAGCAGATTGGCTTCGGTGCGCTGAGCGTGCTCCGACAGCGTGGCTTTCATCAGGCGGTGCTGGATGTCCAGCGCGTCGCTCCACTTTTCCAGGCGAATGTAGAGATCGCGTTCGAGCATCAAGGCCGTCAGGTGCCCCGGGTCCAGCCGGAGAATGTCCTGTAGTGTCTGCAAAGCTTCCTCGAACCGCTTGGAGCCTTCCAGGTCCTTCGCGAGCGCCAGGAGCACCTCGACGTTGCGCTCTTCGAGGCTGCGGGCTTTTCGGTGCAGCCGGATGGCTTCCGGGTAGTTCCGTTCGGCGCGGTGGATATTGCCCAGCCAGAGCAGCGCATCGAGATGGTTGGGGTTGAGCGTCAAGGTTTTCTGAAAGAGCCCGATGGCTTCGGAAGTCCGCTTCGACAGGAACGCGTGGGTGCCCTCTCGATACAGGGCCTCGATCTTGGCTTCCCGCCGGCGCAGCCTGGCGTTGTGCCAGTTCAAGATCATGTATTTGGTTTCTCGCGCGCCGACCAGCAAGGCGACGACGAAGGCGCCGGCGCCCATGGAAAGGAGCACGAGGGAGATGGGACTCAAATCGAAGGACTCCACCGGGTTGATCCGGATGGTGATCAACCCGGGGTTCAGCTCCTGGAAGTAGCCGAAGATGAAGCTGGCGACGATGATCAGAAAGACTGTCAGCAGTAGCCGGAACATCTGCTATCCCTGTTTTCTCACCCGTCCCTTGCGGGGCGTTGCGATGGGCAAGGGCACGGCGGCGGGCGATGGCTCGGCCGGGATCCGCACCCGCTTTGCGTCCCCCCACAGTTTTTCAAGGCCGTAGTGCTGGCGAATGTCGGCGCGGAACACGTGCGCCACGACATCTCCGAAATCCATCAAAATCCACTGCGAGCCGGCCGTGCCTTCGACGCTGAGTGGCGGGCGACGTTGAGCGGAGAGCACGGCATCGATGTGGTCGGCGATGGCGCGCACCTGGCGCTCAGATTCTCCGGAGCAGATGACAAGATAATCGGCGACGGAAGTCAGCTTGGCGACATGGAGAACCACGACGTCACCGGCCTTCTTTTCGAAGGACGCTTGAGCGATGGCAAGGGCTTTAGCCTTCGACTCCGGTACGATCGGGATCCTCCTGATAAAGATGAGAATGAATTATATAGGATTCCACTGAGGCAGGCAACAGGTTTGACGGGCTGCGTCCCGTTCTGATTCGGCGTCGGATCTCGGAGGCCGATGCGTCGCAGGGTGGCAGGGCCAGCAAGGTGAGGCCGGCGTTCCCAGAGGGTCCGGCATCGACTCGGTCCCGGCGGTAAGCATCCAGCTCAGCCAAGGCCGCAGAGTCGACGGGAGGGAGGAGGGCGAGGCCGGCCAGCGAGCGAAAGGCGCAGGGGGGGCGCGAGACCACCACAAAATGGCAGAGTCGCAGCAGTTCGCCAGGCTCCTTCCAGGTCGGAAACTCAAAAAACGCGTCGAGGCCGATGATGAAGAAGAAGGCTGCCTCGGGGCCCTGGTCCGCTCGAAGCGCGCGGACCGTTTCGATGGAGTAGGACGTGCTTGTGCGGCGGACTTCGATCTCCGACACCGAGAAGGCCGGTTCACCGGCGATGGCGCGGCGCACCATTTCAACGCGGTGTCGAGCGGGGGCGAGGGAACCGGAGGGTTTGTGGGGGGGATCGCCGGATGGAATGAAGAGGACGCGGTCCAGGTGGAGCCGGTCGCGGCACTGGGCGGCGACCGCCAGGTGGCAGACGTGAATGGGGTTGAACGTGCCGCCGAACAGGCCGACCTTCATCGCCGCTTCCACGGCGGAGGCATGAGGTGCGGGGCGAGGGGCAAGGGGATAGAAGGGCGC
This sequence comes from Nitrospira sp., assembly GCA_016873525.1. Taxonomy (GTDB): domain Bacteria; phylum Nitrospirota; class Nitrospiria; order Nitrospirales; family Nitrospiraceae; genus SCVQ01. The sequence continues at coordinate 4,763 of VGXD01000061.1, forward strand.
CACGCCGGGTCGGTTCCGGATCTTTTGCCCATTGCCTCTCGCCTCCAGCCCCTCGCCCGGTCAGAGGATGACCAGATTGTCCCGATGGATCACTTCCTCGTATTCTTGCAGGCCGATCGCCTTCCGAATTTCGGAGGTCTTGAGCCCTTTGATACGGGTCAGCGTGTCGGAGGAGACGTTGACCAGCCCCTTGGCGAACTCTTTTCCCTGGCGGTCGCAGCAGGAGACGGCGTCGCCTGCGTCGAAGGGGCCGCTGACCGTCAGGACCCCCGAGGCGAGCAGGCTTTTGCCGCGGCGCAGGAGGGCGTCCATCGCGCCGTCGTCAACCGTCACGTGGCCCTTGGCGCGCAGGGTAAAGGCGATCCAGTGCTTCCGGCTTGTCAGGCGGCGTCCCTGCGGCAGAAAAAAGGTGCCGGCATCCGTTCCCGCAAAGACCGCCGGGAGCAAGCCGGGCTTGTCGCCGTTCAGGAGCAACGTGGCGACGCCGTACTCGGCCACCTTCTTGGCTGCGCGGATCTTGGTGGCCATGCCGCCCGTGCCCTCGAAGCTGCTGGAGGCGCCGGCGCGCCGTTCGACATCCTTGGTAACGGCGGTCACCAGGGGAATGAGCGTGGCGGCAGGGTTTTGCCGTGGGTCTTCGGTGAAGAGTCCGTCCACGTCGGACAGAATGACCAGCAAGTCGGCGTCGATCAGGTGGGCGACATCGCCCGCCAGGGAATCATTGTCCCCGAAACGAATTTCATCGACCGCCACGGTGTCGTTTTCGTTGATGATGGGGATGACCCCGAAGCCGATCAAGGCCGTCAGCGTATGGCGGGCATTCAAGAAACGACGGCGGTCCGCGAGATCCTGATGGGTGAGGAGAATCTGCGCGACCTTCTGGCCCAGCCGTTCGAAGGATTTTTCATAGGCCCACATGAGCCGGCTTTGTCCGACCGCGGCGGCGGCCTGTTTTTCCGGCAGGTTCTTGGGATAGGTCTTGAGCCCCAGCTTCTGGATGCCCGAGACGATGGCCCCCGATGAGACCACCAGAACCTCGCGGCCGGTCTGTGTCACGGCGGCGATCTCGTCGGCCAGGCGGTCGATGCGGTCCGGCCTGAGCCCCGATCCGCGCGAGGCGACCAGGCTGCTCCCGATTTTGACGACGACGCGGCGGGCCTGTTTTAGGATCTGGTCTCGCATGGGATTTTCAACGATTCGACCTGCTGGCCGACAAACAGGGTGAGGGCGTCGAGCCCGTCCCGCGTGGCGGCGGAAATCGTGAAGAACTTGATCCGGCGCCGCTTGCAATAGCTTCGCAACGCGTCCAGCCGTTCCCCGTTGCCCGCGATATCCAGCTTGGTCCCCACGACCGCAAAGGGCTTGGATTTCAGGGCGGCGTCATAGGACGCCAGTTCTTTTTTCAGGACTTCGTAGCTGGCGATGGGATATTCGGTGGTCCACTCCGAGATGTCGATCAGAATGAGCAAGAAGGAGGTGCGCTCGACGTGTCGAAGAAATTGCAACCCCAATCCCTTCCCCTCGTGGGCTCCCTCGATCAGTCCCGGGATGTCGGCCACCACGAAGCTATGTTCGTTGCCCCACGACACGACGCCGAGGTTGGGCGTCAGGGTCGTGAAGGGGTAGTCCGCGATCTTAGGGTGGGCCGAGGAGATGGCCGTGATCAGGGTGGACTTGCCGGCGTTGGGAAACCCCACGAGGCCGACATCCGCCATGAGCTTCAGCTCCAACCGCAACCACCGTTCTTCTCCCGGCGTGCCCGGCTCAAAATGAATCGGCACGCGGTTCGTCGAGGTGGAGAACCTGGCGTTGCCCCGGCCGCCGTGGCCTCCCTGCGCGACAACGTGAGACTGTCCCTCGGCGGTCAAGTCGGCGATGATCTCGCCCGTTTCACCATCCATGATCATGGTGCCGACGGGCACCTGGATCACCACATCGTCGGCGCTGCGTCCGTGTTTGTTGGAGCCGCTGCCTGGCCCGCCTGGTTTGGACTGGTACTGTTGCTGGTAGCGGAGGTCCAAGAGCGTCGCGAGGCGCTGCGACGCCACCATCACCACATTCCCGCCGTCCCCGCCGTCCCCGCCGTCGGGCCCGCCGTAGGGGACATACTTCTCTCGTCGAAAGCTGCAGGCGCCCTTTCCCCCGCAACCGGCTTTGACGAAGACACGGACTTGATCCACGAACAACATGCGACTCACTCCCCGGTCTTGAAACGATCGAACAAGCTTAGACAGTATAAGTGCCGATGGCGCGCAAAGCAAACCATCCTTCGGCGGGCTCCCGCAAGGAGCCGGCGAGCCGCTCTGCCCCTCCCAGGGAAACGACCGGTTTGCGTAAGGCGATCATTTGCAGGATGCCGAACGGCGGGCGGTTCTCTAGCAGCCTGATGCGGTCACGGCATGGGTCCGTCAAAGACCAATTCCCTAATCCGGCACTCCGCGCATTTCATCAACATGCTCTGAATGCGAGGCGCCGAACAGGACCGCAATTCCTCATCCGACAGCTTGGGCTGCGCGTCGGGACGAAATTCAGGCGTGTGAGGTTCGACCCGCAGAACTTTGACGGTCCCGCTTTGCAGAAGGCGGATAAATTGCCTGGCTTCGTCCAGCGACCGCGTGCTCCAATACAAGGCCGTCATGGCGCCTTGGGAGTGGAGCAGGGGGACTTGGGCCGTGTAGTAACCGGCTTCAATGTGCAAGGTCACCTGATGCACGGACAGGCCGGCAGTGTGGATGGAAAGCAGCGGAACGGTCCGGATTGCTTTGAAGGCGCAGAGGCGCTCTAGTTCTTCTTCCTGCGCGACCTCGAACTTGTCGTCGAACTTGTCGTTGAAGCCGGGGGATCGATCGGGGTGGCGAACCGACGAGAGCGCGGCCTCCTGCGGCGCCGCTGCGACGGGTGCCACGAGGAACCATGCCGACAGCAGGACGAATCCAGCTCGATACATACCGCCTCTTCCTAATCTAGCGAGCCCGCCATCGAGGTGCGGCATCAGAGCGCACGATAGCAGATGAGGATGGAAGAAAATCCGTCAAAGGCAGGTGCGGCAGAGGTTCACGCAACGGGGAGTTCGGCGCCTTGCGTTGCCGGGTAGATGCTGATTTTCTGTCTGGCCTTCCCGCCCTCGAACTTGACGACACCGGAAATCTTGGCGAACAGCGTGTGGTCTCGTCCTTGACCGACGTTGAAGCCGGGGAAAAACTTGGTGCCCCGCTGCCGGACGATGATACTGCCGGCCGTCACCGTCTGGCCGCCGTAAGCCTTGACGCCCAAATACTTCGGGTTGCTGTCCCGGCCGTTTCTCGATGAGCCGCCGCCTTTATTTGTTGCCATGGCTGTGTCCTCTTACGATCGGTGCGTGATCGGCTATGCCGTCGTGATGTTCGTGATCCGGACTTGCGTGAAACATTGCCGGTGGCCTTTGGTGCGCCGGTAATTCTTCCGCCGCTTCTTTTTGAAGATCATCATGGACCTGGTCCGGCCCTGGCTGATGATCTCCGCTGTCACGCAAGCCTTCTCCACCCAGGGATGGCCGACCACAAGGCCGGCGTCGCCTTGGACGAGGCGGATTTGCTTCAATTCCACCGTGCCGCCCACTTCCCCGGCCAACTTCTCGACCCGGAGCATCTCGCCCGGCTCGACCCGATACTGCTTTCCCCCGGTCTCTACGATAGCGTACATGTGCCACTGCCTCCTTAAACAAGACTGTGTTTTCTATCACAATCTTTCGACAGGTGTCAAGGCGGTGCGCAGCGGCCTCGTTCGTCGTTTCCGACTCCGTATTTCTTGACTCATCTTCGAAGGCGCTGCTATAGTGGCCTCGCGGGCTGTTTCCTTCACTCATGACGGGGGTTTGGGTCGCATTATGCTGGAGCCGAGCGAGAAAATCTGGATGGACGGGGCCTTTGTGAAGTGGGCGGACGCCTCCGTCCACGTTCTGACCCATTCGCTGCACTACGGGTTGGCGGCTTTCGAGGGCATCCGTTGTTACAAGGGGAAAAACGGCTCCGCCATCTTCCGTCTGCAGGAACACGTCGATCGGCTGCTCGAATCGGCCCACATCTCTTTGATGAAGTTACCCTATGACCGGAAGCAGATCACGGATGCGATCGTGGAAACGGTTCGGATCAACCGGCTGGAGGCCTGTTACATCCGGCCGCTGGTGTATATCGGGTATGGCGCGATGGGGCTGTATCCGGGAGACAACCCCATTCGCGTGGCGATCGCGGCCTGGCGTTGGGGCACGTATCTGGGCGAGGAAGCCTTGACCAAGGGCATCAGGGCCAGGGTCTCGTCCTTCACCCGCCACCACGTCAATATCTCGATGACCCGCGCCAAGATATCGGGCCATTACGTGAACTCCATCATGGCCAAGCACGAAGTGAAGGCGGATGGCTACGATGAGGCCATCCTGCTGGATACGGACGGCTATGTCTCGGAAGGCACGGGAGAGAACATTTTTCTGGTTCGCAAGGGCGTAATCAAGACCACCCCGCTCACGTCCATCCTAGAGG
>VGXD01000062.1 GCA_016873525.1 Nitrospira sp.
GCGAGATTCTCGCAACCATTGGGCATTTTTAAGGATTCGGGCGGATAGCTCAGTTGGGAGAGCGCTGCCCTTACAAGGCAGAGGTCACAGGTTCGATCCCTGTTCCGCCTACCAGCATTTTTGCGGAGCGGGAGCGAACCGGTCACTCAGAAATTTGCTGGTTGAGGCGGATGCCCGGCCGGTGGGCCGGTCAGTGGGATAGAGGGGCATCGCCGTTGATAATCCGCGCATGATCTTTTCCGGTTAGGTTAATGGGGCCGTCGTTCAGCCTGGTTTAGGACGCCAGATTGTCAATCTGGAGGTCGCGGGTTCAAATCCCGTCGGCCCCGCCATTTACCCCCAGCGGAGGAACAAGAGAGTGAATCCGTTGGGGGTTGTGCCATTCTCGTAGGAGGAGACGCGCTAGAGTAATGATGTTTCAGGCCGGTCCCATTGGACTCGTGGGTTCGCTCGGGGCGGTTTCAAAAGTCGTTCTGTTGCTTCTCTTCTTCTTCTCGGTCATTTCCTGGTCTATTATTATCTTCAAATGGCGAGCCTTCCGTGCCTGCGACGAGGAAGACAAGCGCTTCCTCAATGCCTATGGACGGACGCAAGAAAAAGACGAAGTCTGTCGCTTCGCGAAGCGCTTGACGGCCAGTCCCATTGCCGCGGTCTTTCTCGGCATTTCCGATCGCCTTCCCACGGAGGCAAGCGAGGCAGGCCCCGAGGCGAAGCCTCAGCGCGCCGCGAAACCGTCCAGCGACAGCGCCGGCGTCGATCCTCAATACTTGGAGCGGGTCGTCACGCACATCATGCAGGATCAAATCTCCACGCAGGAGGCCTACCTGCCCTTTCTGGCCACGACGGGGAACATTACGCCCTTCATCGGGCTGCTGGGCACCGTGTTGGGGATCATCGACGCGTTCGGAGAGATCGGCAAACAGGGCACGGCCAGTATTTCCGCCGTTGCGCCGGGGGTGGCGGAGGCGCTTGTCGCGACGGCCGCCGGTTTGTTTACGGCCATCCCGGCGGTGATCGCCTACAACTACTATCTGACCAGAATCAGGCGGACCACCTTCCGGGCCGAGGCCTTCAGCATCGAATTCCTCAATTCGCTTCGCCCACAGGCCAAGACGGCGGGGGGACGCAAGTGATCTTTGAAACCCGCCAGCGCCGGTTCATGGCCGAGATCAACGTCGTTCCCCTCGTGGACGTGGTGCTCGTCCTGCTGATTATCTTCATGGTGACGGCGCCCATGCTCTATCGCGGGATGGACATCAAGCTGCCCACGTCCACGAGCAACACGATCAAGCCGGAAGAACGGATCGTGTTGACCGTCGAGCGGGATCAAAAAGTGTACGTGGATAAGGAGCCGGTGCCGCTGGCGCAACTGGAAGGCAAGCTGCGGGACGCCAAGTCGCGCAATGCCGAGGTGTCGGTCTTCCTCCGTGCCGACCGCGACGTCCCTTATGGGATGGTTGTGCAGGTCATGGACGGGGTGAAGCGGGCCGGGATCGAGAAACTGGGGATGGTGACGGACCCTACCGGGCCGGAGCGTGTGACCGACAATCCGATCCGGGAACGACGGGCGCCGTAAGCGGTGGGATGGTTATCGGGGCCGTCGAGGCGCGCGCGTATCGTGTCACGTGAGTTGAGATGGCAGTTGAATTCTATCCGAACCTGCTCACGCTGTCGGGAGTGCGGCATCAGCCGGTTACGCCGGCTCGATGGACGCTCCTCGTCTCGCTGGCCCTGCACCTCTGTGTCTTGGCGCTGGTCGTCGGCTTCCATACGTCTCCTCGCATGGAACGTCCGCTGGCGTCGTATCAGGTCTCGCTGGTCAGGCTCTCGACGCCCAGCCAGGCCCCTGTCCCTGCTCCCCAGCGTGCCGTTGAACAGGAACAAGCCGTCCGCGCCGCCGAACCGACTCGGCCATCCGAGCAAGACTCGTCGCCCGTTGCGCTTCCTCCGGCGCCAGTCCAGCAGCGGTCGGCCGGTTCGTTGCGGCAGCCGGCCAAGCAGGCGGCTCCGGCTCCGGTGCCGGTGAGGCCGACCGCGCCGAAAGCGGCGCCGCTCCCCCCTGCGGCCGCTCCTCAAGAGCTTCGTGAGGTCCGGCATCAGGCCGAGAATCCCTTGCGGGACGTGCTGCGCGGCATCGAACTGCCGCCGGAGGCGCCGAAGTTGGGGGCTGCGAATCCGGCGCCTCCGGTGACGAGCAAGGCCCTGCCGGCGCAGAGTCAAAAGGATATGCAGAAGCTGTTGGGCAACCTGACGGTGCCGGATCAGGCCAGTCGTTCGCAGGCCGCCCCGCCGGTCAGTCAGCCTCGCAAAGCCTTGTCGGAAGACGTGGCCAGGCAGTTGCAGGCGTTGCAGCAGCCGAGGCCTTCCGAGGCCCGTCAGGCCGAGGCGCCGTCGCAACAGGCCAAGGTGCCTGCGGCGAAGACGCCGGATGTGGCGATCAACGTGCCGGGTGTCGCGCCCAACCTCTATCTGGCACGGGTCCAGAGTAAGATCAGCAGCCAGTGGATCGCGCCTCCGGTCGACCTGACGGGGAAGACGCTGCGGGTGGTCATTCGATTCCGGCTGGATCGATCCGGCTCCGTCAGCAACGTCGTGGTCGAGACGACATCCGGCAATGGGTACTACGACGATGCCGGTCGGCGCGCGGTGCTGAAAGCCGATCCGCTGCCGCCGTTCCCGAAGGACATGACGGAGCTGTACCTGGACACGCATTTCAGTTTCACGGTGGGAGAGGATGTCGGGTAAACAATGAAACGCGCCGTCCCCATGATAGGGTTGTTGCTTGGCATCGGGCTGCTCGGCTTGATCGAGGGCAAGGCCGCGGAGGTGTTCCTGGAGGCCACCCGTCCGGATTTTCAGAAAATCCCGATCGCGGTGCTGGGGTTCCAGGACGAGGCGAAGGCGAACCGGCCGGACGATCGCGTGGCGGAGGTGTTGAAGGCGGACCTCCGCCGGTCCCAGATCTTTGCCGTCGCCGACACCGCCAAGCTGGGAATCAAGCCGGCCGACCTGAACGATCCGCAACGAGCGGCGCTCAAGCGGGTCTCCGACAGCGGGGTGACGGCGGCGGTCTGGGGCAAGCTCGCCATGCGGGAGGACGACCTGGTCTTGGAGGGCTATGTCTACGACGATGTCAAAAACGACGGCGTCGTCGGAAAACGGTACGTCGGCGCCCCTTCCGTGCTTCGCCTGATGACGCATCGCCTGGCGGACGAGCTGGTCTTCCGCTATACCGGCGAGCAGGGGATTGCCAGGACCAAGATCGCGTTTGTGTCGGAGCAGGGAGGCAGCCGCGAGCTGTTCGTCATGGACTACGACGGCTTCGCCCCCAGGCAGATCTCGGCCGACGGGTTCATCAATCTCATGCCACGGTGGTCTCCGGACCGGCGCTTCGTGGCTTTTACCGCCTATCACGGCCGCAGCAAGCAGACCATCGACGTGATCGAGCTGGCGACGGGCAAGCGTTCGACGGTGGTCTCGCTGGCCGGTTTGAACATCACCCCGGCCTATTCGCCGGACGGAAGCGAGCTGGCCTTTGCGACGAGCCATGACGGCAATTCGGAGATCTATAAGCTGAACGTTCAAAACAAGGCGCTCACGAGGCTGACGACGCACTCGTCGGGGGACCTCTCGCCTTCCTGGTCGCCCACCGGCCGTGAAATGGTCTTCGTGTCTGATCGGGGCGGCGGGCCGCAGCTCTATTTGATGAGCGCGGATGGGTCGGACGTGAGGCGGCTGACGTTTGAGGGCGACTACAATGCGGCGCCGGCCTGGTCTCCCAGAGGCAACTGGATTGCCTACGTGTGCCGGACCGAGGACAAACAATACAAGTTGTGCGTGATTGCCCCCGACGGGCAGAAGCGCATGCAGCTGACGACCGGGACCGGGGTCGATGACTCCCCTTCCTGGTCGCCGGACGGACGGCATTTGGTCTTCAGCTCGACGAACGACGGCAAGAACCATCTCTATATGATCAATAGCGACGGGACCGAACTGGAACGGCTGACCTCCGGAGGGACGCATCACAGCTCCCCCTCCTGGTCTCCGGCTTAGGCCGATCAACACGAGTGGCGTTTGGCCGGGTCGGCAATGTGCCAACACGAAGGAGACGAAGGATGATGAAACAACTACACGCGGCTTCCGTGATGGGGGCGCTTGGGGCTCTCTTGATCCTGGCTCCGGGTTGCAGCAAGCAGCTCGAGACCAAGTCCGGCTCAGCGGAGTTTGAGCAGGGCGCAGCCAAGCCGGCAAGCCCAGACAAGGGACCGGCTGGGCAGGGGCAGGGGCAGGGGAATGGACCGTTGAAGGGGTTTGAGCCTGCCGCGCCGGGCAAGGCCCTGAGCGAGGAGCGTTCTTCGGACGGCATCGTGGTGGCCAAGGCCGACTCGTCCGATGCGGCCAGGCGGCAGGCGGAAGAATTACAGAAGGACCAGGCCGCGACAGCCCAGGCCGGGCTCAAGGACATCTACTTTGCCTACGACTCGTGGAAGATTACGGATGACGCCAGGCAGGCGCTGATTCTCGATGCCGAATGGATGAAGACCAACAAGTCCAAGTCGGTCATTGTCGAAGGCCATTGCGATGAGCGGGGCACGCAGGCCTACAATCTCGTTCTGGGGGAAAAACGAGCCAAGGCGGCCCGCAGCTACCTGGTCGAATTGGGAGTGGGGAAGGATCGGTTGAGCGTTGCCTCCTTTGGGAAGGAGCGGCCGGTTTGTCAGGACCACGCCGAGTCTTGTTACCAGCAAAATCGCCGCGCGCACATCGTCATCAAGGCCCAGTGAAGCCGGTAGGTTGCACATGAGTGGAGAGCGGACATTGCCGATGATCGGTCGGGGCCAAGGCGCATCGAGCCGCAGGCTGGCGGGCTGGTTGGCGCTGGCGCTGGCGGCGCCCTTGTTGGGGACCGGCTGCCTGGCCCAGCAGGCGGATCTGATGAAGGTCAGCCATGACCTGGACAAGAAGATTGCCAGGCTGGATCAGAAAGAAAAGGATATCGAGCAGGCCATCCAGCGAGCCAACGAGGCCAGCGCAAGACTGCACCAAGACGTGAGCGAGCTGCGCGATGAAGACGTGACGGCGTTGCGAGGCGGGTTGGACAAGGGCGCCCACGAACGCAGCGCCATGCGTAGCCGACTGGACGATCTGGAACATCAGTCCGGGCGACGCCTGTCGGGGCTCGAACACGCGACCAAGGAGCAGGCCGCCGCGCAGAAGGCGGACCGCGAACGGATGCAGCAGGAGTTGGAGAAGCTCAATGCCGGTGTGGCGACTTTGAGCGCCGGAATCTTAGCCGCGACCAAGGGCTTGGAAGGGCGGTTGCAGGAACAAGACAAGTCCCTGGCCGCCGCCGATGGGCAGAAACAGGCCCTGGCCGAGCGGGTCGGTCAATTGGGCCATGCGCTCGAAGAGTTCAAGGTCGCCCTCAATGGATTGGGAGACAAACTGCTCCAGCAGGAACAGCGCGCGAACGAGCTGGCGGGGAAAGTGGACGCGGATGCCAAGGCGACGTCGGCCTATTTGGCCGAGGTGAGCAAGGGGCTGGCCGGTCTGGCGAAGGCGCTGGAGACGGTGGGCGCGAACCTCGCCGCGAAGACGGAAGAGCAGGACCGCCGTATCGACGACCTGGCCAAGGCGGTGCAAGCCGGCCCTGCCCAAGGCGCACCCAAGCCGCGAGGCGGGAAGGAGCCGGGGGGCAAGCATGGTTCGGGGAAAGTGGGCCAGGCCGGCGACGAGTCGATGAAGGTGGCGTCTCAATCGGCGCCGGTCCCGAGTCCCATGGCTGCGCCGGCCACGGAACCGGCCGTGGATACGCGCTCGAACGACCATCGAGGCGGAGCGGAGGCCGGGCCTGCGCCGGCGCGGGAGGACTATGACCGCAGCATGCAGAAGTTCAAGCAGGGGGATTTGAACGGCGCGTTGCAGGGATTTTCCCATTTCCTCGCGCAGCACCCGACCTCCGACCTGGCTTCCAATGCCCAGTACTGGCTGGGCGAATGCTACTATGGGAAAAAAGAGTACGAGCGGGCGATCGAGGCCTACGACCGCGTCAAGCAGCAGTACCCGACGAGCGAGAAGGTGCCGGCCGCGCTGCTGAAAAAAGGATTCGCCTATCTGGCGTTGAAGGACCGCGGGCTGGCGTCATCGACGCTTCGGCAAGTCGTGGACGCCTATCCCAAGAGTCCCGAGGCCGACAAGGCCTTGGATAAGTTGGCCCAACTCAAACAACCCAGGTAAGAAGACTATGCCCAAGATCGGTCGATCTCACCGCGCCGTCGTTGCCCTGTGCGGCTTGTTGGCTATGGCCTCCCAAGGCTGTGCCAGCCATGCCGACTTCGTGGACTTGCGGAACGATCTGCACAGCGTCGCCAAGGCGCAAGAGCAGGATCGCGCGCGCGACGAGGGAATCCACAACCGGATCAAGGCCATCGAGGCGAAGCTGGACGCCAAACCGGCGGGGCGCGAGTCGAAGGAGGCCGATAGCCTCAAGCAGCGCATGCAGCAGATCGAGGATCGGCTCAAGGACCTGGAGACCAGATTGGCGCGCCGCTCGGAGACCTATCCGACAGTCCCGCCGACAGCTCCCGCTGCGAGCGATCTGCCGGACGGCGAGCCGTCGCGTCAGTCCAAGCCGGCCAAGACGCCTGCTCTGCCTGAGGCGCCGGCGGTCCTCCCTGGAACCCCCAGTATCAGCCCCACTTCGGCGTTCAACCTGGCCTATAACGATTACCTGGAAGGCCGGTACGCGATGTCGATCGAGGGATTTCAACGCTTCTTGAACGACTTTCCCTCGACCGCGAAAACCCCCGACGCCTACTACTTCCTGGGCGAGTCCTACTACAGCCTCAAAGATTTTCCACGGGCGGCGCAGGTCTTCGAGCGGGTCGTCGGCGAGTACCCGAAGAGCGAGAAGGTCGCCCCGGCCCTGTTCAAGCTGGGCGTGACGGCCATTGAAGGCGGGGATGCCCTCAAGGCTCGCGCCTTGCTGAAGCGGGTGATCGAGGAGTTCCCCACGTCCCCCGAGGCCAAGCTGGCCAAGGGGAAATTGGCCGACTTGCGATGAATGCGGCGAACAGCCTTGGGAAAATCCGGGTCCTGCCGGGCGATCTGGCCAGCCGGATCGCGGCCGGTGAAGTGGTGGAACGGCCGGCGGCCGTGGTCCGTGAGCTGATCGACAACAGCCTGGACGCCGGCAGCCACCGGATCACCGTCGAGGTGACCGACGGCGGGCGGGGCCTCATCAAGGTCGCCGATGACGGCGAGGGCATGGGCCGCGCCGATGCCCAGGCGGCTTTTCAGCGTCATGCCACAAGCAAGTTACGCGTGGAGCAGGACCTCTGGGCGATCAAGACCCTGGGGTTTCGCGGCGAGGCTCTCCCCAGCATTGCGGCCGTGTCCAAGGTCCGCATGGTCACGGCCGGCCCCCATGAGCCGGTCGGCACCCTGGTGCGGGTGACGGGCGGGACCGTCACGGCGGTGGAAGAAACGGCGGCGGCGCAAGGCACGCAGCTTGAAGTGGCGGACCTCTTCTTCAATACCCCGGCCAGAAAGAAGTTCCTGAAAACGGCGGCCACCGAGTTCTCGCACATCTGTCAGGTGGTCCAGCAGGCGGCGCTGGCCTGGCCGTCCGTCCAGTTTCGGCTCAAGCACAATGGGCAAGAAGTCTTGGACTATGCCGCGGCCTCGTCCGGTCGGGACCGCCTGCTCCAAGTCTACGGCACGAAAGTGATGGAACACATGGTCGAAGTGAAGGCCGAGCGTCCCGGTCTCCGTCTTGAGGGCATGATGGTCGATGCGACGCAGACGCGTGCGGGACGGAGCCCCCAGGAGTTGTTCGTCAATCGCCGGGCGGTCAAAAACGCGACGGTCTCCCATGCGGTCTATGATGGCTACGGCTCGTTTTTGGCCAAGGGGCGACATCCTCGCTATGTGCTTTTCTTGGATGTGGACCCGGAGCGGGTGGATGTCAATGTGCATCCGACGAAGCGAGAAGTCCGGTTTGCGGATCAGGAGTTGGTGCACCAGACGGTGCGACAGGCGGTTAGGGTGGCCTTGGGCTATTCGCCGTCAACGCCGAGCGACGATCGACCCGCCGGGATGGCCGGCGCGGCTCCCCTTGCGGCCGGCCCTCGCGAGTCCTGGGCCGGGTTGGGCCTGGCGTCTGGGGCCGAGCAGACCGCGTCGCCGGCGCTGGCCCGATCGGACTATGACTGGGCGAGGGGCGCGACACAGATGGCCCTCTCTCAAGGGGCTGCGGCCGGGGCCGTCGGCGCCGATCCGGCTGATGCGCCGGCCCTCCATGAGCCGCAGCAGGCCTATGGACTGAGGACCGACTGCGAGGTGGTTTCTTTGGGGCAAGTGAGCCGCACGTTTTTGGTTGCGCAAATCGGGTCGGAACTCTCGGTGATCGATCAGCATACCGCGCATGAACGGGTGTTGTTCGAGCGGTTGTGGCGGGCGTGGCTCACGCAAGGGATGGCGTCGCAGCCCCTGCTCATCGCGGAGCCGGTCGAGCTGCCGTCCCACGGAGCCGCGCTGCTTCAGCGGCACCTGGGCGACCTGGAAAAACTGGGGCTGGAGATCGAGCCCTTCGGGCCTTCGTCTTTCGTGATCCGTGCGGTGCCGGCCCTGCTCGGCCATCTGGACTATCCGGCCTTGCTCCAGGATCTCCTGGACGATCTGTCGGAGTGGAATGCCGCGTCCTCCCTCGAACTGCGCGTGAGGCCTGTTCTGGCGTCGTTGGCTTGTCATTCGGCTGTTCGAGCCGGCCGCGCGATGGACCCGGCGGAAAGCACGCGATTGATCGAGGACTGGGTGGAAGAAGGGTCGCCCATGACCTGTCCGCACGGCCGTCGCGTCGCCCTGCGTTTTCCGGCGGAGGAATTGGCGAAAATTTTTGGGCGGGCGTGACCGGTGATGAGTGGCGAGGAAGCAGGGATGAATCGATCGTCGGTCGCGCCTCACCCCCCGCCCATCACGCCGCTGCTTGCCGGCGGCGTCCGGCCGCTCATCGTCGTGGCGGGACCGACGGCGGTCGGCAAGAGCCGGATCGCGGTCTTGTTGGCGAAGGCCTTGGCGACCGATGTGCTCACGGCCGATTCCCGACAGGTCTACCGTGGCATGGACATCGGGATGGATAAGCCGAGCCTGGAGGAGCGGCAGGGCGTCTCCCATCGGCTGATCGACCTGGTGGAGCCCGATCAGCCGTTCAACGTG
>VGXD01000063.1 GCA_016873525.1 Nitrospira sp.
ATGGGCCCCAAGCTCCTCTCCGCCTCCGCCTACCAGGCCAAGCCTGAGCTGGTGAAGCAGATCGAGGCGATCAGCCTGAGCACGCCGGTCAGCGGAATCCTCGGAGACTTGATGGCGATTGCGGAACGGCCCGACTCCAGACCGGACCTGGCCGGAATCGCCTGCCCCACGCTGGTGCTGGCCGGCGACGGCGACGTCCTGACAAGTCCTGAGGAGAATCGACGGATCGCGGAGGGCATCGCCGGCGCGCAGTTCCGCCTCATCCCCTCGGCCGGCCACATGAGCAACCTGGAGCAACCGGAGGCCTTCACCGAAGCGGTGGCGACGTTTTTGGAAGGGATCGAAGCGTCAGTTAGTCCGGGTCGCCGGCGCCGCCTCGGCGGATCAACTTGAGGAATTCCACGCGGGTCTGCTGCTGGGTCCGGAATGCGCCGAGCATGGAGCTGGTCACGGCGATCGTATTCTGTTTTTCCACGCCCCGCATCATCATGCAGAGGTGGCGGGCCTCCACGACGACCCCCACGCCTTCCGGGTGCAGCTTCTCCTGAATGGCCTCGGCGATCTGGACGGTGAGCCGCTCCTGGACCTGGAGCCGCCGGCTGAACATGTCCACGATGCGGGGAATCTTGCTCAGCCCCACGACTTTCTTTCGCGGCAGATAGCCGACGTGGCAGCGGCCGAAGAAGGGCAGGAGGTGGTGCTCGCACATCGAGAAGAAGTCGATGTCCTTCACGATCACCATTTCATCGTATTCGAGCGGGAAGAGGGCGCCGTTGAGCAGGTGATCCAGGTTCTGCTTGTACCCCTGAGTCATGAACCGGAGCGCTTTTTCCACCCGCTCCGGCGTCTTGAGCAGCCCGTTGCGCCGAGGGTTTTCGCCGAGCATGACCAGCATCCTGGTCACCAGGTCCCGGATGTCGCCCGCCTCGTCCGGCCGTCCGGCGCCTCGCCGCGCCGGACTCGTCTTGGAATGCTTCTTCGTCGGCATGCGTTACCCGTGTGAAGACTGCGCGGCCCCGGTCAATTGCGCCGCAGGGCCGGCGTATTCGAAATAGTTGTCGCGCGTCTCGATCAGCCCGATCTTCTTCAGCCGGCCCGGCGGCAATTGCGCCAGCAGCAGGTCCCAGATCAAGATGACGAGATTCTCCCCCGTCGTCGTCCAGGCGGCAAAGGCCGGGTCATGGTTTAAGTCCTGGTGATCGAACCGTTCCAGCACCGTCTGCCGCACGATCCGATCCAGCGTGTCGAACTCCACCACGCGGCCGCTCCGCGCGTCGATGTCGCCCTGCACGGTCACGAACAGCGTGTAGTTGTGCCCATGGCCGTTGGGATTGTTGCACTTCCCAAAGACCTTCCAGTTCTCCTCTTCGGAAAGACGGTCGGTGTGCAGGCGATGGGCGGCGGAAAAGTGATATCGCCTGGTGACGCTGGCCTTGTCCATGAGCGACCGAGGCTCCCCTCCGTTGGGCCCGACTGCAAAACAACAAGCCGGGACCATTCATCGACGTGAATGACCCCGGCCGGTTGCTATCCTCTCGACGACTCGCTGAGCCGTCTACGCACTGAACGAGCTGCCGCAGCCACAGGTGGTCTTGGCCTGGGGATTCTTGATCGCGAAGCCGGACCCCTGCAGGCTGTCCACGTAGTCCACTTCCGTCCCCTGGAGCAGGGGCGCGCTTTGGGAGTCCATGATGACCTTCACGTCCCCCTTTTCGATGACCGTGTCGTCGTCGGCCGTCTTGGACTCAAACGCCATGCCGTATTGGTAGCCGTGGCATCCGCCGCCCTTCACGTAAATGCGCAGACCGACCACGTCCTTCTCTTCCTTCATGAGTTCCCGAATCTTCTCTTCCGCGGTTGGAGTAATGGTGACCATCGGTGTTCTCCCTTCTATCGCCTTCTCGCAGGCTTCCCCTGAGATTGGTTACGGCACCTTGCACTGACTGTCCGCGGTCGCCGGCTCCTGCTTGGCGCGGACCCGTTCGGCAGGAGTGGGGGGCTCCCATTTCTGCTCCGGCACGCGGACCACGAGGTCCCCCTTGATCCTGGCCTGGCACCCCAGCCTGTGCCAGGGCTCGCTCAACGCCTCGCGGTCCAGCAGGTCCTGCTCGTCGAAATCGATTTCGGAGAGATGCTCCCCTCCGAGCTGGACTTCGACCCGGCAGGTGGTGCAGGAAGCATTGCCTCCGCAATCGTGGTTCAGCGGGAACCCCAGCGCCTGCGCGGCTTCCAACAACGTCAGGTTCTCCGGCACGTCGCCGCTTTTCCCGTCCGGATGGAGAAAGGTCACTCTCGGCATCGGCCCTCACCCCCGAGAATCGATCAGGCCCCGGCCCCCACCCCCGCCGTGGCAGGACGAGAGGGACAGCGCTTGAGCGCAATATGGTCGTCGAACTCCTGCCGGAACAGGCGCAAACTGCTCTGCACCAGGACCGCCGCGCCGGTCACCAACGTGCAGTACCCGGTGCCTTTCACGAAGCCGCAGAGCTGCAGCAGGGCGTCGAGGTCTTTCTGCGCGCCCTCGCCTCGCTCGATCTTGGCGAGCAAGGTGGCCATGTTGAGCGTCCCCATGCGGCAGGGCGGGCATTGCCCGCAGCTTTCGTTTTTGAAAAAGTCCGAGAACTTGAGGGTCTGCGCCACCATGCAGGTGGCATCGTCCACCACGATCACGCCGGCCGATCCCAGGCCCGTGCCCGCCTTCTTGAGCGAGTCGAAGTCCATCGGCAAATCCAACTGATCGGCCGTGACCATCGAGAAGGCCGGGCCGCCGGGGAACGCCGCCTTCACCTTGCGCCCGCCCGGGACGCCGCCCCCGAAGTCTTCGATCAAGCGACGCAGCGGGGTCCCCATCGGCATTTCGTAGACGCCCGGCTTGTTCACCGCCCCGCTGAGCGAGAACAACATCGTGCCCGGACATTTCTCCGTGCCGACCTGCGTAAACCAGGCCGCGCCGTTTCTGAGAATGCGCGGAATGTTGCAGAGCGTCTCGACGTTGTTCACCAGCGTGGGCTTGCCGTAGAGGCCGAAATCGGTCGGGTAAAAGGGCGGCTTCTGTCGCGGCATGGCCGGGCGCCCCTGCATGGACTCCAGCATGGCCGTCTCTTCTCCCGCCACGTAGCTGCCCTGGCCCTCGAACAACTCGATCTCCAGGTCGAACCCGCTCCCCAAGATGTTCTTGCCCAGAAAACCCTTGGCCCTCGCCTGCTCCAAGGCCTTCCGCAAATTTTCCCGCTCTTCCTGATACTCGTGATTGACGTAGACGAAGGACGCCTTGGCCTGGGCCGTATAGGCCGCGATCAAGCACCCTTCCAGCAACTGATGCGGCGCGTGTTTCAACAGATAGCGATCTTTAAACGTCCCCGGCTCGTGCTCACCCGCATTGCAGACGAAGTAGTGTTCCTTGACCCGATGATTCAGCACCTTTTCCCACTTGATACCGGTCGGGAAGCCCGCTCCCCCTCGGCCGCGCAGGCCGGACTTTTTGAGTTCCGCCACGATGTCGTCCCTGGTGAGTTCCTTGACGCACTTGCGCCAGGCCTCGTAGCCTCCCTGTCGCATGTACGCGTCGATGTCCCAGGGAGGGCCATCCGACTGCTGCAAGAGTCTTGGTTCCGCGAGAGTCACCACGCCGCCATCCTCCGACCGTTGATCAACCTGAAAGCCCGTAGCCAAGCCAACAGACCTGGAGCGTTTACTATATAGGCCCCTCCCATCCTCGTCAAGCCGAAACAGCCTGAATAGGCCTGATTCTCAAGCAGTTAGGGCCTGTGGCCTATCCGTGACGCACCTGGTAGGTCCTTCAGCCCTGCCGTTGGAAGAATAAAGAAGAAACCGGCTCAAATGGGGAGGAGAGAAATGGCCGGCGGGCCGCCCCTTGACAGAGGGACCCGCCGACCGATCGACGGTTACTTGAGATGGCTGCCGGCGCCCATGAAGAACAGCATGGGAATCGACAGCAAGAAGTTGACGCGCGAGGCCAAGAGGGCGGTGCGGCCCCAGCCGGCCATGTCGGGAGGCGTCGGCGTCCCGTCCTTGGTGAACTTCTCCACGGCCGCGATGATCTTTTTCTGGTTGGGCCAGATGATCGCATGCACGTTGGCCATCATGATGATCCCGATCAGGCCGCCGATCCCCAGCGCGATGGCGCCGGTGCCGCCCTTGGAATACAGGTACAGGTAGAGGAAGAGCCCCGCCAGCACCGTGACGGTCGCCCCATGGCGGAACCAGGTCAGCGCGGCGGGCATGAGCTTCGGGATCACGATATTCTTGGTCTGCCCGTCGAGGCTCTTGAGGAAGGCGGCGTTGATCAGGTTGAAGAAGTACAACAGGCCGATCCAGGTAATGCCGGCCAGAAAATGGACCCACCGCATGAGCATCCCGAGCCAATCCGTTTCCGTCGCGCCCACGCCCATCGTGAACGCCAGAACCAACACTACCGTCAGGGCAAGCCCCGCCCCTATCGTCTGGTAGGGATCTTCGAGAAATTTCATCCTACACCTCTATTTTATTTGTGGTTGACCGCTGAGTGGAAGTCTCTACAGGAGGCCGGTCGGGTTGTCAAGCGCGGGCCGTCGTTTACGGCCGCTCCAACATCCGCTCCACCGTCGCGCAGAGTTCCTGCACCGCCTTGGCCGACTCCGTCAACGCGGCGCGCTCCTCCGGCGTGAGATCGTATTCGATGACCTGCTCCGCCCCGCCGCTCCCGAGCTTGACCGGCACGCCCACCACCACGTCCTTCAGCCCGTATTCGCCGGCGCAGCGGGTCGCGCAAGGCAGGATGCGTTTCTGATCTTTCAAGATCGCTTCGATCATCTCCACCACGGAGGCGGAGGGCGCATAGTAGGCGCTGCCGGTTTTGAGGAGGTTGACGATCTCCGCCCCGCCGTCCCTCGTGCGCCGGATCAGCGCATCCAGCCGCTCCTTCGGCAGCCACTCGCTGAGCGGCCGCCCCGCCACCGTGGTATAGCGGAGCACCGGCACCATGGAGTCTCCGTGGCCGCCCAACACCATCGCATGGACGTCCGCCACCGACACCTGCAATTCGGCGGCGATGAAGGCCCGCAGCCGGGCCGAATCCAGCACGCCCGCCATGCCCAGGACCCGCGCCTTGGGAAACCCGCTGACCTTCTGCGCCACGTGCACCATCACGTCCAGCGGATTCGTCACCATGATCAGGATGGCGTCGGGGGACCGTTGCGCGACCTCGCGCACCACGTTTTGCACGATCCGCGCATTGATGGCCAGCAGCTCGTCCCGGCTCATGCCGGGCTTGCGCGGCACTCCGGAGGTGACGACCGCAACGGCCGAGCCGGCCGTTGCGGCATAGTCGTTGGCCCCGACGAGTTGCGAATCGTAGCCGCAGACCGGCCCGGCCTGCGCGAGGTCCAGCGCCTTGCCCTGGGGCACGCCTTCGACAATGTCCACCAGGACCACGTCGTAGCAGTCCTTCTCCGCCAGCCGCTGGGCCACCGTCCCGCCGACGTTGCCGGCGCCCACCACCGTGATTTTCGGTCTCCTCATCGCTTCCCCCTTGCGTTGCGCGCTTCGCCCGCCACCCCAGGGCATCCGTGGCCGGCCGTTCTAATGCTCTTCATGCTCGGTCCAGCCGGCGACCTTGAAGTTGATCGTACAGACAAAATTCTCGCCGTCGTAAAAATTGACTTTGATTTTCTTCTTCCCGTACATCTTGGACAGAAACTCCTCCGGGTGTTCCACCAGTTCCTGATAGGTCCCGGCGTCATACGTTCCCAGTTCGGTAAACCCGACGATCATCCCCTTCTTCACCTCTTCAAGAATCTTGATCGAGCAGCGCGGGAAGACCTCCCAGAACATCGCCTTGATCGCCTCCGCGCCGGGCTCCGGCCGGTCCTCCCCCGGCTTGACGTCCTTGTTCGCGAACTTCGCCAGACGCCGCACATAGGGATACTGCCGGCCGGCAAACAGCTTGTACAACCACGGGGGAACGGTTCGTTCAGTCGCCATAAGTCTAAAAAGTCGAAAAGTCCATCAAGTCTGCAAGGCCAACGGGTGGAAGGGATGCCGCAACTCTCTACGCCGTCAATCGCTGATAGATGCGCGGCAGCCGTTCCGGCAAAGCCCCGACATGGTCGATGATCAGGAACCGGATCTCGCCGTACATGCGCTTCAGATAATCGTCCGCCTCGCGATCGACCGTGATGCAGAACGGCTCGATCCCCTTCTTGCGGGCCTCCCGCAAGGCCATCTTCGTGTCCTCCAACGAGTACTCGTCGGCATAGCCGTCGTCGAGCGGCTTGCCGTCGCTGATCAACACCAGCAGCCGGTTGCGGGCCTGCCTGGCCAGCAGCTTGTGCGTCGCATGCCGGATCGCCGCCCCGTCCCGGTTCTGATTCAGCGGGGCCAGGGCTCCGATGCGCGAACCGATGCGCCGGCCCGCCGGCTCGTCGAAATCCTTCAGCACGACAAAGTCCACCTGCTGCCGGCCCTGGCCGGAATAGCCGTAGACGGCATGTTGATCGCCGATGGCCCCCAGCGCTTCTCCCAGCAGGACCAAGCCTTCCTTCTCGACATCGATCACCCGACGCCGGTCCTCCCGCCGCCCCTGCGATTCGATCTGCCGGCTGGTCGAGCCGCTCAAATCCACAAGAAACGCAGCGGCCACCTCCCGCTCGCGCTTTTCCCGCCGGACATAAATCCGGTCGGAGGGTTCCGCCCCGGCCGCCACGTCGGCCAGACGGCCGACCGCGGCATCCAGATCCAGTTCTTCCCCGTCCATCTGCCCCATGACGCGACGAAGGCCTGGCGGGCGGAGGCTCTCGAAGTACCGGCGGAGCAGGCGGACCGCCGGCCCATGGTCCGCCAACGTGGTTTCGGCAAAGTCCGGCGTCCCCTCCGGGGCCACCCGCTCGACCACCCGGCACCAGCCGGACCGATAGTCCTGGATCAGCCCGTCCCATTCATCATAGAAGAATGTCTTCGTCTGCGCCGAACCCGCCGCCTGACGCTCCCGCCGATCGTCACCGACCTCCAACATCTGCTCGATCGCGGAGGCCGGCGTGACGCCGGGCACCAGGGCGGAGTCTGCCGACTCGCTGCGCCGCTCCCCGGAGGTTCGTCCGGAACCGCCCTCGGACGAGCCCGGGTCGGACCGCATCGCTTCAGGCATGGCCTGGGCCGAGCCCCCGGCCTCTCCGAGACCGCCGGCCTCGTCGCCTGGCTCGCTTCGGTCTTGGACCAAGTCCGGGTTCATGGCGCCGCGATAGGCCCAGTTGGTGACCGGCCGGTATTGCCCCGCCGTTTCCTCCGAAGCCTTGGGACCGGCCCCTTGATCGATCTCCTGCGCCGACTCCTCCTGGCTGGTCTCCTGAGGCGGGGCTGAAGCCAGGGCCTCGTCCATCGCCACGTAGAGACGATCCACCAGTCGAACCACATCCTCCGCCGCCGCGCTCGGCGTCAGCACGACCTGGCTGAGCGCCCAGAGCCGCTCCACGAGATCACGCATCGACTCAGGAATTTGAAACGTCCCCGGTTCCGCCGTGGACAGGAGCAGCAAGGCATCCACCACCAGTTCGCGCACCGAGAGCCCGTGCAGGAGCGAGCGGGTCGTGATCGCCTCCCTCGCCAACCCCGTCAAATCGCGCTTGAGGCCGGGATACTCCTGCTGCAGCCGATACTCCACCCTGGCATCTTCCAACACCGTCCACAAATCGCGAGCCACGCCGGGCTGGGGATAGAGCGCAAAGACTTGCCCCAGGGTGCGGACGGCCGTTGTCTCCTCCCGGCCGTAGCGCCGCCGGAGCACCGTTACGAAATCGCCCAGCCGGCCCAGCGGCACATTGTACGTGCCGAACTCCAAGTGCCCGGCTTCGTGCGCCGTCATGACCGTATAGAGACGGACGTTCTCCTCTCTGGTCGCGTAGCGCCGCAGAATAGCCGGAAGCGAGATCGTCCGTCCGTCCTGGCTGACCGTGGCCCTGACCGGCTCCTTGCCGGCTTGCCCGACCTGACCGCCCCCGGCCGAATCGGGCAGGGATCGGATCGTCACATCGGCGCCGCAGAGCCCCTGCGCGAACAGCTTCAACGACCTGGCGATCTGCCTGAGCGGCACCCCGCTCAAGGCCCGCTCCAGCGAGAGGAGGGCCTTCTGGGTTTCCAGCGAGAAGTAGGCCCGCGCCCCTTCGGCGCTGTAGGCCAGGACCTCCATCCCGTTCCTGTACCATTCCTCAAACTTCTCGCCGGCTGCGGCCGACTCGCCGATCAGCGCCAGAATCTCCGGGCAGCGGCGCAGATAGGCCAGCGTCGTCTCCGCATCCCGCTCGGCGATCAACGTTCCGTACTGGAGCATTTTGATCCGCCGGTCCTCCGACGGCACGCTCCGCAGCAAGGCCGGAGCCTCGGCCAAACACAGGATGGCGCATTGCGGGTCGCGGTCGGCCAGGACGGAGCCCAGCTCCACCACGAGTTTTCTGACCGCCGCCCCTTCAATATCACCCAAAATAGCCGGGCTTGTGCGGAAAAACTCCATCGTGCCGATGTAGTCTGTTTTGTCCAGGCTGTTCTGGGTGATGAGCTTCACGCCGAACCCGGCCCAGGCCCGCACTTGGTCCAGCGGAACCACCGCGGCAATCGCCGGGCTCTGGCGGAAAAACTCCAGCCCCAGAATATGGTCCACCCGCGCCAGGTCAAGCCCGGCCTCGCCCCACGCAGCCAATTGCGCGTCGGGGAGAACGGCCAGCAAGGCCGGCGCGATCCGGATAAACTCCAGCGCCACGTTCACATCGCGGTCGGCCAACTCCAGCGCCAGGCCCAGCGCCCGCTCGCGCGCCGTTGCGGATTCGAACAGGCCCAGCACCAGCGGGCTTTCCTTGACGTAGCGCAAGGCTGTCGCACCGGAGGACTCCGCCAGGGCCACGGCCAGATCGAGCCAGGACGCCAGCGAACCCCAGGCGCCGCAACGCAACAGTTCCGGAAGCGCCTCAAGCGCGGCAGCCGCCGCCTTCGGAGAAGCCTCCTTGAGTTCTTCGAGCAGTTCGAGGACCGCCGCAGCCGTCCCGGCCTGGACCAGGCGGGCAACCAGATCGGCGGCCAGGGGCCGGTCCAGCACGTCGGTCATGTGCGCCAGCAAGCGCTCTTCGAGATGGTCGGCCATAACTACCTGCGCGATCCGGAACATCCTTCCACAGGGTGGTTGAAACCGTCCTGTGGCAAGAAACCACGAATTT
>VGXD01000064.1 GCA_016873525.1 Nitrospira sp.
GCCGGTCATGGCATAGCCGGAGGGGCAGGTCCCGCAGACCATCCTCGTGCTTTTGGGCTCAGGCGCGTCGGCTGAAAAAACGACCGGGGGCCCTGCGGCGGCACAACCGACAACGAGCGCGCCTACGATGCTCAGATAACGCAAGCCTCACCCCTTGGCCAAATCTTTCAAGACTTCTCTGATGAGGTCCTTCAGCGGCCGTGTCTCCGGAGAGGAGCCGGCCAGGCGCTTGAGTGATTCTTTGACTTCCGCCGGCTTGTATCCCAGGTTGACGAGGGCGGAGAGGGCGTCCTCCTGCAAGCGATCCAGGGGTTCGGCCAGGGTCTGCGCGGCTGTGGCGGCAGGATGGAGCCGTTCCACCTTGTCCTTGAGTTCCAGCGCGATCCTGGCGGCGGATTTTTTCCCGATGCCAGGCACAGTGGACAGCTTGTCGAGGTCCCCGGTCTGCACGGCCGAGACGAAGTCCGGGATGCTCAGGGAGGAGAGGACGCTGAGCGCCAGCTTGGGCCCGATGCCGGAGATGCCGGTCAAGAGGATAAAGGCGTCCTTTTCATGGGCCGTCAGGAAGCCGAAGAGTTGAATGGCGTCCTCGCGGAGATGGGTGTGAATGCTGAGCGAGGCGGCTTCGTTCAGGTCCGGCAGGGCGTAAAAGGTGCTGAGGGGGATGAAGACTTCGTACCCGACGCCCTGGACATCGAGTGTGACGTGGGAAGGAGCCTTAAAGGCCAGCCGGCCTGTCAGCGCGGCAATCATTCAAAACACGTGATGGGTGACGGGTAACGGGTGAAGAGCCTCGGCTCACGGGAAGGGGAGAGCGACATTGCTGATCTCATGACTCGCCACGTCGCACGCATCGCGGCCGCTAGCCTGCGGCCGCCGCCACTTTTTCCATGATCTCGTCCGGAATGTCGAAGTTCGCGTGGATTTTTTGGACATCGTCCTGGTCGTCCAGAATCTCCATGAGCCGGAGCATTTGCTCGGCGGCTTTCTCTTGGAGCTTGACGGTGTTCTGCGGCACGAAGGTCACTTCGGCGAGGGAGGCCTCGATCTTTGCGTCGGTCAAGGCCTTCTTCACGTTTTCAAAGTCGTGGGGATCGGTAATGATCTCGAAGGTCTTCTCATCGACTTTCATGTCTTCAGCGCCGGCGTCCAGGGCCAAGGACAGGAGCCGGTCTTCCTCCACCTTGCCCTTCTCGACCACGAGCAGGCCTTTCTTGTGGAATTGCCAGGAGACCGCGCCGGCTTCCGCCATGTTCCCGCTGTTTTTCGTGAGCAAGTTCCTGATTTCGGCCACGGTGCGATTGCGGTTGTCGCTGGTGATTTCGATGAGGATGGCGGTTCCGCCGGGGCCATAGCCTTCCAAGGTAAACTCTTCAAAGTTGACGCCGGGCAGTTCTCCGGTGCCGCGCTGGATCGCCTTCTTGAGCGTATCCCCGGGCATATTGGCGTCTTTCGCTTTGGAGATAGCCAGGCGCAGGCGTGGATTTCCGTCTGGATCGCCACCCTGGCGGGCGGCAATGGTGAGTTCGCGGATGATCCGCGTGAAGAGCTTGCCCCGCTTGGCGTCGATGGACGCTTTGTGGCGCTTGGTGGTGGCCCAATGGCTGTGGCCGCCCATGGTCCCTACTCCTCTTCTCCTGAACCGTCCAGATTGTTCAGGTGCCTTGAACGAAGCTCGATAATCGCCTTATTTTATGGGGTGTTTCTAACATAACGGCGGCAGGGTGTCAACGCTGGTCGGGAAGAGGAATCGCGGACGTTTCAGTAGCCGTACATTCTTGAGCGGGGACCTTGGGCGGTGCGGAAGGCGTCGAAGACGCTCCAGACCACCAGGCCCAGGAGGAGCATCGCAACGCTCATGAAAACGTCCAGGGTTTTGGATGCTTTCTCCATGAGGGCTGCCCTCCGGACTTCTTGCGGGTCATAGGAACTGGTCACGGTTGAAGCGAGAAGGAAGAAGACAACAAGAAATCCTATTCCCTTGCCCCATTGACGGTTGTAGAACTGCCCCAGCCCCGGCAGCAAGCCGGACAGGATGCCTGCCAGCAACGGGCTCTTTTCCGGCTTCTGCTCCATCGCTCTAGTCCTCCCCACGGCCATGATTTATAAGGTCAAGACAGCAACCACGCTGAGAATTGGGTCGCTTGCTCCAGTCCCCGCTGTCCCAAGGGAGACTGCCAGAAGCCTAACGGCCTGGATAAGCCGCACAGCGGTGTCGGGCTCCATCCCGTTGTTAGCGGTTCGCTCTAGATCGCCAGTAACCTGGGCGACGACGCGCATGAGCCACTGCGACAACCCGCAGCAAATCGGTAGTGAAGCTGTAGATCAGGAAGTACGGAAAACGAGTCAACATGAGCCTGCGTAGGTCCGCATCCATTGGAACACCAAGCTCAGGGTACTCCAAGAGTCGCTCTATAGCGTGGCGTACCTCGCTACCGAAGCGTTCGCCAAGACCCGTGACATTTCGCTCGTAATAGGCTGCGGCTTCGATGAATTCCTGCTCCGCCTCAGGGTGGAACTCATATATCATCGACGAAGACGCGCGCGCAGATTTTCAAACACGCGCTCACCGGGAACACCCTGCACCTTTCCTTCAACGAGATCCCGGTGTCGCCTCTGCGCCTCTTCGAGCCATGCACGCTCGATGTCGGCGTCAGCCGGAGCATCGAGTTCGGCTATGAGCAAGCGAAGCAGTTGCACCTTCTCTGCGATGCTCAACGAGCGGATTTCTTCTTCAATCTTTTCAACCGGGTGGGCCATATTGTTGCCTCGCATTACTGACTGGCATTCAGTTTACCAAAATGCCTATGCGGACTGCTAATGCCTGAATTAAGCCGACGCCGCAAAGCGGCGTCGGCTTGAATGAACAGCTAGAAGTCTACGATTAGGTGTCTACGCCGAGAGAACCGCCATCCTCGAATCGCGCGCGGAAGTTGTTTTTGTTGCAGCCCGTCATCTTGCCGCAGTGCGGGCACTGGGCAAGGTTCCCGAACAGTCTGGAGGTGTCAAAGGACTCGCTATCGCCGAAGAAGATTGGCGACGGAAACCACTCGCGGCAGTGCAAGCACCGGATTGAGATCTCTTTAGTTTTTCCCATACGAGTCCTCCCGCGGCTTCTAACGTAAAGCTAAGCCGCCCGCTGGAGCGTAGCGGAAGCGGGTCGGCTTGAGCGCCATGTTATGCCGTTGCATATTTTGCTGAATTTTCAAAAATAGCGTACTGAATTGGGTGTTCAATTTTTTTCTCAACGGGCGTAGCAATATAATTTGTCACCAATGCCTCAACGACCGGATTCCTGTTTTCTTCTTTTCCGCCAAGATGATAGAAATGTTCACGGGTAATAACGTTATATTTCGACCATAACGACTTGATATATTCGTTTTCTCGGTAATCATTGTGGTGCCACGTTGACAAAATAAATTTACCTTTAAAGTTTGAAAGCTTATTAAACAACTCGCGTTCGTGGCTTTCATCCCAGCCGTTATAGTAATCAACATGCCTGTCGATGTAGGGCGGGTCGCAATAAATAATATCTTGAAGCGAAGCTTCGGCGATGGTTTTACTGAAAGCTTGGCATTTAAACGTGAAGTGTTTTGCTTTAATGATTTTGCTTACCCAATCCACTTGATTGACGATTTTTGTTACATAGGCTTGGGCAAAGCGCTGGGGTTTACGGCAAAAGGGGATGTTGAAACCGCCTTTTCTATTGAAGCGAATCATTCCGTTAAATCCCGCCCGATTGACAAACAAGAAATCAAGCGGCGAATGTTCGGCGTTAAATCTGTCCCTTATGAAATAGTAGTGATCTTCGCCTTTTTCTAGCAGCAATGCGCCTTCGCGGGTAAGATAAGCTTTAACCACATCGGCGGTTATTATCCCGGAAGCAATACTTGAGTAAAAGTTAATGAGGTGTGGATTAGTGTCGCTTAATAGGGCGTATCGCGGAGCGACATTAAAAGCGACCGCACCCGTTCCCATAAAAGGTTCAATCCACACACCATTAAAATCGGCAGGTACAATGCTTTTTATCCAAGGCACGAGTTTGGTTTTAATGCCTTGGGATTTAATCGGAGGAACGCATACTTTGGTGTTCATTCTTCGCCGTTCCTTTTATCGACCACCAACGAAACATCGCCGTTTTTGTACGCGACAAACTCGCGCAATGTGGAAATTTTTTTCGTTCCACCTTTTCCGTCTTGGATCGTGATTTTTCGGTAATTCATCCAATACTCATCGAACCAGTTTTCGCCCAGCTTTGAAAACATGCCTCGACCGGCGATGATGTCGGCAATGTTATTGATGCTTCCGATATTCGCTGTATTGCCACTGCCGCCTTTATCGCTGGCGATTTTCCATTTTTCAGTAACAAAGAACTGGAAATTTTTTACAACGGAGGCAATGGATTGCAGCTCATCAATACGATGGACTTTGGTTTCATCAATGGTTGCACCGTCGGTTCTATCGTAGATGATACCTAAGCAAAAATGGCCTGAATATGAACCGTAAGGGAACTGGATGTTTTTGCTGCTGGTACGATTTTCAAAATACGCGCCGTGCGAACCGAGCGTAAACCCGTTGCATAAATGCGGTTTCTTGGGGTTTCTGTAGGTTGTTTTAAAATCAACCGCAAATTTGACGGATTCGTTGTCGGCTTTTACGAACGATATATCAGGGTAATAGTTTTGGTGTTCAGCAAGCACGACTTTGTATCCGATGGATTGGGCAAAGTGCAAAATCTTCGGGAATAGATGAATTTCAAGAATTTTTGAAACAATCTTGGTATCGGCTGAGATCGTGTATACGTTTTTAAAGATATCAACGAAACCTTTTACGGTCCATTGTCCATCATCCGTACTGATATAATCCTTAAGTTCAGTGACGAATTCCTCAAGATTCGCTTCGAAGGTTTCTTTTTCGGTCATTCGGCTACAGTGTTGAATTTGGTTGATTACCGATTGTACAGGCTATGCGGTCGGATAGGAATCAAGGAATGTTGAAAGGCATAACTAATGAGTATACTGACCGGCATAGCATGCTCGTGTAGGCTGCAAACTAATGTGCGATTCTCCTCTGACTTCATTGACTTGTCAACGCTGTCCACAGCTCATGGTCGGTGCAATATGCCGATCGGCATAGTTCCGTTATAGCTGCGAGAGACTTAGGAGTCGGCTATGAACCCAGAAAGACAAAGGCCCATCCGGTTTTCCCGGATGGGCCTTTTCCACTTGCCCTTGCCTTGTGCCACGCGCCCTCTTACATGAACTTCATGAACTTGTCTTTGGCCTCGTCCATCACCTGGGCGGTGACGGTGGTGACGCCCCGCTCCTTGGCGATCCGTTCGATTTCGCGGCGGGCCATGGGGCGGATAAAGTCCGGGATGTTCTCCAGCCGCTTCTCCGCGTCGGGCGTCCAGGAAACGCCGTTCGAGTCGGTCTTGGAATCGTCCATGACTTGCAGGGTGATGGTGGTGAGCCCGTTCTTTCGCGCATAGGCTTCGATGCTGCTCTGCACCATGGGTTTCACGAAGGCGGGCAGCCGCTCCAGTTTCTCTTTTGCATCCGGGGTCCAGGTGAAGTCCGAGGTGGCGGCCTGGCCCGACGAGGTTAGGCCCATCTGCGCTACCATGGAGGAGAAGGGACAGCCGCCCGCCTTTGCCGAAGCTTCAGCGGGGCTCCCAGCCGGAGCCGATGCGGAAACGGGCTTGCCCACCGAAGCGTGAGCGGAGGCGGGTTGCCCGCCCTGGATTTTCTCGTTTAAGTAGGCCGCCATCTGGCCGGAGCCGGCCAGGGCTTCGTCTTTGAGCGTGCCGCGCGTCATCTCGAAGGGTTCGGCCGCAGCCGTTCTCCCGCCCAACTGGACTCCCAGCGAGCTGACCATCTGGGTCTCGCCGGGGTTCGTCACCATGGAGAACTTGGCTTTGCAGGAGGGACAGGCGAAGAAGACGCCGAGGGAGCCTTCCGCCGGCTTCTCCACCTTCTCGAAGTTCATGTAGGTTTCGCAGTTCAAGCAGACGAATTTCATATGAGACTCCTTGGGGAAGTTGTCAGTAATCAGTTCTCGGCCTACTGAAGACTGATCGCTGAAAACTGTTTACAACTTTTCCGCCAATACTTTTTTGTACTCCACGAGCGATTGAATCCGGCCGGCGATCTCTTGGTAGCGCTTGATGGTCGGGTAGTCGGCATCCAGCAAGGGCTCGCCCTTGTCGAAGGTGCGGGCCAGGGTGCGGTCGAAGGGAATGCGGCCCAGCAGCGGCAGGTTCAGGGCATCGCAGAGGGCTTCGGTGTTGCCTTCGAACAATTCGCTCTCGACGCCGCAGGAAGGGCAGCGGTACTGGCTCATGTTCTCGACCATGCCCAGAACTTTGATGCCCATGTCTCGCGCGTAGGTCACGGATTTTTGCACGACATCCGAGGCGACTTCGGAGGGCGTCGTCACGACGATGGCGCCGGCCAGGTCGGGGATGAAGCCGGCGATGACCGGCGGCTTGTCCGCCGCCGCCCCCGGCGGCAGGTCGGTGAAGAGATAATCGAGGTCCCCCCAGATGACATCGGCCAGGAATTCTCGGATGACGTTCATTTCCATCAAGCCCAGCCAGACCGGGCTCAAGTCCATCGGCCCCTTCCAGCGGACCGGCGAGGCGGCATCGAGGAAAAAGTCCATCGACGCGACCTTGACGCCCAGGGGGCCGATCGGCGGGAGGGCGCCGTCGGGAGTGATCGTGAGGGATTGCCCGTGCAGGCCCAACATGCGGGGCACACAGGGGCCGTTCAAGTCCACGTCCAGCAGGCCGACCCTGTGGCCGAGACGGGCGAAGGCCAGGGCCAGGTTGACGGTGGTCATGCTCTTGCCGACCCCGCCCTTGCCGCTCATGACGACCAGCTTGTGTTTGATGCCGGCCATGCGGCTCTGGACCTGCTTCATCTGGGCGGTGATCTGCTGGATCACCTTGGCATCGTCGGCGTAGCGCAGCTTGCCCAGGATCGCTTTTAAGTCTTTTTCTGCCATGGGTCCAGCCTCTCTCAATGATGGAGCCCGACCGAGCCACAACCGTAACACAGCGGTTTCCGACGAGTCAAACGAGGGTCAGGCGTCAAATACCCCGGCTAAATTGAGTATTGAAAGGTCGGCTGGCCCCCGACCGCCTGGGCCAGGACGCCCTTTTTCTTGAGTTCTTCGATGATCTGCCGGGCCGCCGCGTCGAAGTCCTTCGGGCCGGCAAAGTGCAGGTCCGTGCTGGGCGGCGGCTCCTCGTCGGCCTTGCTCATGTGGACGGCGATGACCGGG
Source organism: Nitrospira sp. (assembly GCA_016873525.1). Lineage (GTDB taxonomy): Bacteria > Nitrospirota > Nitrospiria > Nitrospirales > Nitrospiraceae > SCVQ01. The sequence continues at coordinate 7,288 of VGXD01000064.1, forward strand.
GCGGGATGCACCAGCGTCCGGATCGCCTGGGTGGCCTGGCGATGGGCGGAGCCGAAGGCGTTGGTGGTCGAGACGACGATCAGCCCGGTGTCGATCAGGAGGCGGGCTACTTCGCCGTAGCGGCGGACCATTTCGGGGACCCCGGTCGTGTCGGTTTCCGGGAGGTCCGCGTCCAGGCCCCGCCGGAGGTTTTCTCCCTCCAGCAGATAGGCATGGCGGCCTTCCGCGACGAGGAGCGATTCCAGCTTCCTGGCCAAAAACGACTTGCCTGTGTGCACGACGCCGGTAAGGAGGACGACGGCGGCCCGGTGGCCGTAGTGCTGCGCGCGGGCCTCCGCCGACACTTCGCCCTTTACCCAGGCGAAATCGCGCCGCCTGGCTTCGTCGCGCAGGAATTCCTGTTCGTCGTGGACGAGCTCCGTGATGATGCCGCCGCCGGCGATGTCGTACTCATCCACCAAGACGAAGCGTCCGGTGGACTCGAAGCTGCTGTAGCAGTCGAAGGCGATGGGGGACTTCGTCCGGAGCGTCAATTCGGCCACTTGATTTCTGCCGACCAGGGTTCCTCCGTGCAGCTGACTCAGGTCCGCCGTGTCCACGATCCGGTGAATGATCGCCACCTCGCAGTCCACCTCTCGCGTCGCCAGACGGAGGAGATACTTGCGGTCAAATTCCAGCGGCCGACGGCCCAGCCAGAACAGGTTGACCCGGAAGGCGGTGGAGACGAGCGGGATCGAGTCCTGGTGCGAGGCGATTTCGCCGCGCTCGATAAAAATCTGTTCGTCCAGCGTGATGCCGACGGACTGGCCGGCCAGGGCTTCGACCGGCAGCGGTTCGACGTTGAAGGCCTCGACCGATTTCACGTTGGCCGTCTTGTTGGAGGGGGAGAAGATCAGCTTGTCCCCGACCTTCAGCTTGCCGGCCGAGATCCGGCCGGCCACGATCCGCCGGGCGTCGAACTTGTAGACGTCCTGGACGGGGAACCGGAACGGCTGCTCGGTGCGGGCGGTTTCTTTCTTGAACAGGCCGAGCGCCTCGAGGACGGTGGCGCCTTGATACCAGGCCATCCGTTCGCTGCGCGTCGCAATGTTGTCGCCCAGCTTGGCGCTGACCGGGATCACCCGCTCCGGCACCACCTTCAACTGGCCGAGGAACTCCCGGTATTCTTTTTCGATCGCGTCGAAGACGTCCTGGCGGTAGCCCACCAGGTCCATCTTGTTCACGATCACGGCCACTTGCTTGACGCCCAGCAGCGAGAGCAAGTACCCGTGCTTCTTGGACTGCTCCTTGACGCCCTCGAGCGCATCGATCAGCAGCAGCGCGGCCTCGGCCCGCGCGGCGCCGGAGATCATGTTCTTGAGGAACTCCTTGTGGCCCGGCGCGTCGATGATGATGTACTGGCGCTGATTCCAATTGAAGAAGGTGCGGGCGGTGTCGATGGTGATGCCCTGCTCCTGTTCTTCCAGGAAGGCGTCGAAGAGGAAGGCGTACTCGAATTCCTTGCCCTGCTGGCGGCAGATGGCCCGGACCTTTTCCAGCTTGCCGTCGGGCAGCGAGTCGGTATCGGCATAGAGCCGGCCCAGCAACGTGGACTTGCCGTGGTCCACGTGGCCGACAATGACGATGTTCAGATTTTCCGTGGGCTTGGTCTGTGTCGCGGTCATGGTGTCATATCCAGATTAGCAGGATGTTCCGGTGATCGTTGCGGGCGGCTCAACGCGCCTTCTCACATGTAGCCGTCTTTGCGCAGCAACTCCATGCCGCGCCCTTCGTCCTGCGCGCGGCCGGCCCGCTCCGCGGTGGTGGTGTGCCGCAGCTCTTCGAGAATTTCGTCCACGGTCTTGGCGGTGGACTTGATCGG
>VGXD01000065.1 GCA_016873525.1 Nitrospira sp.
AGATCCTGGACTTCGCCAAGCCCCTGGAGTTGAACCGGCGCCTCTGCCGCGTGCCCGACATCATCGAGAACATGCTGACCGTGGTGGCCACCGAACTGGACATGAACCGCATCATGGTCACGAAGGACTACGCCGCCAACCTCAGCCAGGTTCGGTGCGACGACGCCAAGATGCAGCAAGTCTTCCTCAGCATTTTCAAGAACTCGCTGGAGGCGATGACGCCGGGCGGGCAACTCCACATCGAGGTCACCCAGCACAAGTCAGGCCGGAACCACGACGTGCACATCATGATCAAGAACGACGGGGTCCCGATCCCGACCGAACACGTGGGGAAGGTCTTCGAACCCTTCTTCACGACCAAGCGGGCCGGGACCGGCTTGGGGCTGGCCACGGTGAAGAAAATCGTGGAAGAGCACCAGGGACAGATTTCGATCGCCAGCGGACCGGGCCAGGGCACGACCGTGATCATCAGCCTTCCGGCCCCCGTCCACCGTGGCGGTCCCTACCGGCGAGGCCGGGGAAGGCGGCCGCAACGCAGTCGCTGAACGTTCGTCGATACCGTTAAAAAGGCTGAAAGTCCAAGCGGTTTCAGAGCTGCGCCGGTCATCAGAGCGGACCGTGGGACGTTCGGACTTTCCAATGTTTCACGCTTGCGATCCCCTATTGACAGGATTGGTCGAGGTGGCTAAGATACGGCCCACTAATTAGTCTTTCACCGATTGGCTTTGTTCAGGCTTCCACACTTTATTAAAGGAGTGAGTCCCATGAAGACACTCATCAGCACTGTTGCCGCAGTGTTAGGCGTGGCATTCTCCCTGTCGGTCGCATTGGCCAATCCGGCCTTGCTGCCCAAGCACCCAGGCTATCCCGGAGGCGATGCCAAGTCCCCGGTCACGGGCCAGCCTCTATCGAACGACGGCGGACAGACCAACGCCGTGGGGACATCGGCCCTGGAACATTCCGCCAGCTCGGTCAAGCATGCCGAGCAGCACTTGGTCGATCAAAACAACGCGCGCATCGTGGAAAAGGATCCTGCGCACCGTTCGGACGGGAAGTTCAACCGCTTGCCCAAGGTCCAGGGCCCGCAGATCAAGGTGGAACCGCCGGTCGAATCCGCCACCAAGATCACCGGAGAACGGACGATCAATTAAGATTCAGCCGGTCTGACATCGAGACGGGGGAGGTTGTCGAGAAGGCAGCCTCCCCCGTTCGTTTTTTGTGGCGAGGGTTCTTCCAGCTTACCGATCAACGGCGACGGATCGTTGCTTCGTCTCCGATCGCTTTCCCGGGAATAGACGAAACCGCCAAAGTTTCTCGGCCCAGGCCCCCGCATAGTCCACACCGATCCTCGGCGCGGCGACAATCCGGCTGGACGCGATCAGCTCGCCCCGATCCTCCAGCCACAGCTGCTCGCCGAGGGTCAGGTCATGACGGTTCTGCTCCAGGCTGATTGCAAAATGCCGGCAGAGCCGCCCCGGCCCGTCGATGAGAGTGGAAGGGGGCCCCGCGGACGCCCCTCCCACACCCACTGATTTATTTTCCACTTCGACGGCGCGGATGAGGATGGCGGCGGGATAGTCCTCCCGCTCGGTCACGACGTTGAAGCAATGGTACATGCCGTAGATCAGGTAGACATAGGCGATCCCAGGCGGACCGAACATCACCTCGGTCCGCTTCGTTCTCCCTCGCGAGGCATGGGAGGCCCGATCTTTTGGCCCGACATAGGCTTCGACTTCGATGATCCGGCCCGACAGCAGGCCGCGCTCGTTGCTCCTCACGAGGTGCTTGCCCAGCAAGTCCCTCGCGACCAGCAACGTGCGCCGCCTGAAAAAATCCGATGGAAGAATTTTCTTCGACATGGTCCTCACAAGGAAGCCGTCAACGCTCAGCGCTCAGATTTTGCTTCCGAGTTGACTGCTGACCACTGAAAGCTGACGACTGAGAGCTTTTTAGAAATACCACGCCAGGCCTCCCATTATATTCCTCGGCGTACCCGGCACGAAATGGATGTCCGACTGAGCCGCCCGCCCGCGCAACTGCGATTCGTAAAAGAATTGGGCCTGCCGCCAATTCGCGTCGAAGAGATTTTGCACGGTGAGGAAGGCCTCCCAGCGTCCGCGCTCCGCTTTCACCGGCAGCCGATAGCGGTTGACCCAGTCGAAAACGGTGAAGGGCTGGGCATAGGCCGTGCGATTCGCGTCGGCCGGGCGCTGGCCCATGTGGATCATCTGCAAGGATGAAGTCAAGCCGTTCGGCAAGGTTGCGGTCAGTCCGGCTTGTCCGGTCATCTCCGGCGCCAGGGGGATGGCCTGGCCCGTGCCTCGAAACTCGGCATGCGTCAGCGTCAGGTCTCCTCTGAAGGCCAGCCAGTCCAGCAACTGCAGCCTGGCGCCCAGTTCCGTCCCATAACGGCGGGAGGCGCCTCTGATCTGCGTCGTGCCCTGATCCCCGACAAACACCAATTCCGAGGTCAAGTCCATCGCCCAGAGCGTGGCCAAAAGTTCCACCCGGCCCCATTGCTTGGTGCGTACGCCGACCTCGTAGGCGGTGGCCCTGGGCAGGCTCTGCACCGACGGATTGCTCACGACCGCCCGCGCATCGTTGCTGTGGAAGCCCGTCCCGGCGTTCATGAAGAACTCGGTCCCAGCCCAGGGGCCGAGGATCACGTTGCCCTTGGTGCTGACAATGGACGCCTCGGTGCGCCCATTCGGCTGTTGCACGCAGGTCGCGCAACGATTGCGCACGTCGAAGGTGAAGAGGTCCGCGCGCGAACCCCCGTTCACCCGCATCCAGAGCGTCGGCTGGAATTCCAGCTTCAGATAGGGCGAGTAGGAGGCCTCCAGGATGCCGCTGTCCGACGTGGTTCCCCCGCGCGCGCGCTGCTGCTGCGCGCCCAAGCGCACATGGGCGTCATCCACGCGGGTCTGCACGCCCACCGTCGCCGTGCCCTCCAGGCCCAGCACCGTACCGCTCTGCCGATACCCGACATCGCTCCCGTAGACCATCCGCCGGTCGCTCTGCTCAAACCCATCACCGCGGACCGGATCGGTGAGAAAATAGGTGAAGTTGCTGAACAGGTCCAGTTTGTAATACTGGGCATAGAGATCGGCAAAGACCTTGCCCCCGGCGGAGGTGTCGTAGTGGTAGCGCAGCGTGGCTGTGGCTCGATTCGTCCGGCCTCCTTCGGTCGGGTCGAAGGAACCGAAGCGGTCGATGAGGCCGGACGCCACCGCATAGTGGGGAATCTGCCCCGAGGCGTTCCACCGGCTCTGGTTATAGGTGCCGGTCAGGCTCAACTCGGACCGGGACGTGGGATTCACCGTCGCCTTGACCAAGCCGTTGAAGCGATTGTAACGGTTGGGATGGTCGAAGGGGCCGTTCGTGAGATAGCCTTCCGCCGCCACGAGGGTCCGCACCGCCCCCGCCGTCGGAGAGAACATCGTCAGATAGCGCTGCGTGTCGAACTGCCCGCCCGCCGCCTGGACGACGCCCTCCGTGACGGTCTCGCGCGTGACGAAGTCCACCGCGCCCCCCGTGTTAAAGTCGCCGTACTGTACATGATAGGGCCCCTTGGAAACCTGAATCTCCTTGATCGTCTCAGGAATGATGAAGTTGAGGTCCGCATAGCCCTGCCCATGGGCATGGCTGCGCATGTTCACCGGCATGCCGTCCCGGAACACCGCGATGTCGGTACCGTGATCCGCGTCAAAGCCTCGCAGAAAATACTGGTCGGCCTTGCCCGCCCCGCCGGAATGTTCCACGGTCAGGATGCCGGGGGCCAGCCGCAAGAGCATGCCAGGCCGGCCTTGAGGTTGGAGCAGGACATCCTTGTCCGGAATGATGTGGTCCGACGAAGCCGCAACCGGACGGTCGGCGGTCACGGGGACTTCAGGGAGCACGAGCGTGCCGTCATCGGCCGGCTCATGGGCCAGCGCGGAGAAGGCAAGCAGGAACAGGACGCCGCATTGAAAGAAGAGATGGGCCAGGGTCACAGTCGCTCCGCCCAGCCGCTAGCTGAGCCGCCGCCCCGTGGTCGTCATCGTCAGCTTGCCGTGCTTGACGCCCTTCGCCGCAATGAGTTGGTCCGCGACCTTTTTGATCTCGCGCCCCTTGCCCCGGACCGCCAGCACTTCCAGGCAATGGGCATGGTCCAGGTGCACGTGCATCGCGGAAAGGATCAGCCGCTCATGGTCGTGCTGAATATCGGTGAGCTTCTCGGTCAGGTCGCGGACGTGGTGGTCGTAGACAAGCGTGATCGTCCCCACCGTGTCCTTGTTCTCGTCCCACTCCTGCCCGACCAGGTTGTCCCGAATGAGGTCGCGCAGCGCCTCCGACCGGCTGCCGTAGTTCTTGCGCGCAATCAGCCGGTCGAAGTCGTCCAGCAAATGATGGTCCAACGACACCCCGAACCGCACCAGCTTCTTCATGGCAAAACCTCTTGCGTGCTACGAATAGTAAAAACGTGGCACTACGATAGCACTCCAAGCCGGCAGCGTCAATCGAATCGGAAGGCGAGGAGGCCTTTCTGATTACAGCATATCCATTCGGCAGTTCGTCGAGGGAAAGGGCAGGCAGATTGGGGAAGGCATTAGCGGAATGACTGAAACAGTGATAGGCACAACCAAGCGGACCAATTCACTTCCTTATGTACGGAGCGTCCTTGGCCGACAGACTACCCCATGCCTCGAAGCAATCGTTCATATCCCTTGTGAGTCCCAATCCAAACCCAAATAAAGTCTGAGCCATCCTCGACAGCGAGGGCCCTGTAATTCGTTCCGACACGGACAGACCACAACGTTCCTACCTTCTTGAAGTGAAGGGATGGGTGCGAGGGGTTGGCCTTGAGGAGTTCGAAATTCTTCTTCGATAACGCCTGGACAGGCTTAGGGAGGGTGTCGAAACATCGCCAAAAACGGTCCGTCGTGCGATGCATTTACAGGGTCCTGAGTCGCCCCTTTGATTTTTCCTCAAGAGCCTCCTTGGCCAGAAAATCCAATTTCCCGGAATCCGAGTCCGACGCAACCTGCTTATCCCACTTTTCCCATTCCCTCTCCGAAAACCACTCCCGCAAACGAACGTATTCGTCCTTTGAAAGAGCCTCGATTGCAGCCTGAATTTCTTCTACTTTCGACATATCCAATCCCCCATTCCCTTACTAACGTGAGTTGGCAAGATTTTTAACATAACGGCTTTACCGTTCGTCTATCTTGTCGATTCCGCGCTAACTCAGGCGAGGATCCTCCATACCTTTACCATGGGCAACAATCGAACCACCTGCTTTGATGAATGTACCAGCCACGATATTAGCACTTCCCGGAGACTGCTGAACTAAAACCTGGAGACTTTCAAGCTCCGCTCGCAATTTTCGAACTTCTTTCTGCGCCTTGATGGATCGAATCAGTCCAATGACAGCCACAAGAGTACCGATGATTGAAAAGACACCCACGGCCGTTTCAAATGAACTCATCAGACCTCTCCTGCAATTACAGCCATCTTATTATGCCTGCCCAACAATATGTATCAACGGCTAAAAGTTTACAAGCCTTACTCCAATACCTCCCTCATTTCTCGCCTCGGGATGAGCGGCGAAGACATAGCGGCATGGCGCCGCATAGATACATGCTTCCACCTCTCGGATGGCGGTCTTGGCGCCTCTCACTGCGCGCGTCCAGCGAGCACTTTCCGAAGTGCGCGATGTGCGAGCACAAGAGGCGCCCAGGCCGCCCTCCAGCCCCTACTCCCCTTCGATCGGCACATACATGAACGTGCCCTGGCGGTTGACGAGGAGGAGGGTCAGCTCTTTGTTTTTGATCGGCTCCACGAGCCGCTGAAAGAGCGGCAGGCTGGTCACCGGATGGCGGTTGATTTCCAGGATCACGTCGCCGGTCATGAGACCGGCCACTTCGGCCAGACTGCCTTCCTCGACCCCCGCCACCACCACGCCGCCGGTCGAGGTTAGCCCGAGCTGGCCGGCCACGGCAGGGGTGATCTCATCGACCATGAGCCCGCCCAGCGGATGGCCCGGCGTCGCCGCCTTGGGCGCCGCCGCGCGCCGCGCCCGCTCGCGCGGCGCTTCCTGCACCGCCAATTCCACTTGCGCCGGCTTGCCGTCCCGGATGACATCCAGGCGGTGGCGACTGCCGATCGGCGCGCCGGCGATCCAGTTGCGCAGGCGACCGGCGTCCAACACATCCTTGCCGTCGAACCGCACCACCACGTCGCCCCGCTTGAGTCCGGCCTTCTCGGCCGACCCCTTCGCCATCAAGTCCGTGATGATGGCCCCCTTGACATCGGGCAGCTTGAACAGCTTTCCCAGCAACGGCGTGACGTCCTGGGTGGACGCGCCCAGAAAGCCACGGACGACCCGCCCCGTCTTGAGCAGGCTCTGCATGGCCGCGCGGGCCATGTTGATCGGGATGGCGAAGCCCACGCCCTCGCTGCCGCCGGTGGTGCTGGCGATGGCGGTGTTGATCCCGACCAGTTCGCCCTTCACATTGACCAATGCGCCGCCTGAATTGCCGGGATTGATCGGCGCATCCACCTGAATGAAGTCTTCGTAGTCGGCCACGCCCACGTCCGCGCGCCCGACCGCGCTGACGATGCCGAAGGTCACCGTCTGGTTGAGCCCCATGGGATTGCCGATCGCCAGCACGAAATCGCCCACCGTCAATTCCGTCGAGTCCCCCCAGGGCACGGTCGGCAGACCGGTGGCCTGGATTTTCACCACCGCCACGTCCGTCTTGGGATCGGTGGCGACGACGCGCCCCTTGAACTGCCGCCGATCCGCCAGCAGCACCTCCACCGCCACCGCATCGGCGATCACGTGGTTGTTGGTGATGATGTAGCCGTCCGCCGAGACGACGACCCCGGACCCCTGCCCGACTTGCCGGCGCGGCGCCGACTCCGGAAAGAGGCCGAACGGCAAGCCCTCGTCGCTGAAGGCTTGATCGCGCACGAGCATCGTGGTGGCAATGTTCACGACGGCGGGGATGATCTTGGCGGCGGTGGCCTTGACTTGGGCTTGCAGGTCGGAGACGGCAGGGCTTGAGGTTTGAGACAGGCGTTCCGCGGCGCCGGCCTGCCCGAGACAAACTCCCGCGAACAGCGCCAGCCAGATGGCAACGGCGTGGACGGCTCTGGCTCTCACAACCTGGACATCCTATTTCTTGCCATCGGCGGACAGGATGCTATGGATGACGGTCTTCAGATTCTCCGGATCGATCGCTTCCACCTTGATGTTGCCGTCCAGCAGCACGGTCGGCGTCTGCTGCACGTTGACGCGCAGCCCCCAGGCCTTGCCGGCCTCCAGCGCCTTCACCGGTTTGCCGCTGGCCAACCCGGCCTCGAATGCGGCCACGTCCAGCCCCACTTCTTTGATATATGCCTCGCGGATCAACCGGTCGAAGATTTGCACCCGGTCTTTGTGGATCGCGCGGAAGAGGACCCGCCGCATGTCGTCGCCCTTGCCCATCGTCTTGGCCTGTTCGTACATTTCAAACGCCGTCGGCAATTTCCCCGGCATCACGGGGAACCCGACCATCGTCACCTCGAGCCGATCCCCGAACTCGGTCTTCAACAAGGGAATGGCTTCCTGCTCGAAACGGTGGCAATGCGGACAGTAGAAATCCGCGAACTCCGTCAACTTCACCTTGCCGGGGACATGTGTGGACGGTTCTTTCAATTCGAGAAATTTGCCTTTGAGTCCGGCCGGTGTCGCCGGCGTTTCGGAGGGGCTCCACCCGAACAAGACCAAAACCGTCATGGCCGCAAGGACCGCCGGCACCGGCAGAGCCCACCCGTTTCTAGGACGCTTCATGCACCCACTCCTTTCGTCTCTTGCACCCCTTCGTCACGAGAGTGCTATTATAGTCCAAGGCCCTTTAAGATGCCTCTGTTATAATGCGCCTATGCGCACCCTCCGGCTTGCATTCCTCGCCTGCCTGGCGACCGCAACCTCCCTGATGGGCTGCGTTGGCGCCGACGTCATCCCCGCACCCCTCCGGCAACAGCTCGACCGGACCTTGACGTTCAGCCAGCTCAAGGAATCCCCCGACTCGTACCGGGGCCGTCTCGTGGTGCTGGGCGGCGAGGTGCTGTCCGCCAAACGATTGAAGGCCGGCACGCGTCTCGAAGTCTTGCAACTTCCGCTGGACAGCGCCAGCGAGCCGGAGGCCGACCGGACGGCGTCGGAGGGCCGCTTCCTAGCCATGCAGCAAGATTTCCTGGACCCAGCCACCCTGCCGGAAGGAACGCGGGTGACGATCGTGGGCGAAGTCACCGGCGCCACGACGCTTCCCTTGGACGAGGTCGAGTACATCTACCCAACGCTGGAGATCAAGCACCTCAAGGTCTGGCCTGGGCTGACCGCTGCGGCCCCCATCTACCCATCGACAATGGGGCCCTACTGGAGCCCCTACTGGATGCCTTTCTCAGGACCCTATTGGGGCGGACCGTTTTCTTACTGGAACTCGCCGTACTGGTGCGCCGGGTCGTGCCTGTCCTGGCGGCAAAGCCGAATCGTGAAACCCTACCAATCCTTCCGCTCCAGACGAAGACGCTGACCGCAGCGCCACCCGCATCCCCGTCCAGGCATGTCGATCGCACGGTGGCTTCGTGCCGATTGCGTCTTACTGCGCAACTTGGCGCACGATCCGCTCCACCCGCTCATCCTTCCCGCCCAGCTCCAGGTATTTGCGGTAGTGGGCCAGCGCCTTGCCCAGATCCTTCTGATGCAATTCATAGAACACGCCCAGGTTGTACTGCGCCTCTACCAGGGACGGCTTCAACGCCAGCGCGGTCTCGTACTCCCGCTCCGCCTCCTCCAACTTGCCAAGGCCGGTGTAGACGACCCCCAGGTTCATGTGAGCCTCGGCATATTCCGGCTTCAGCCGGATGACCTCCTTGAACTGCTTGGCCGCTTCCTCCTGTTTGCCGTTGCTGCGGTAAATGAACCCCAGGTTGTAATGCGCATCGACCAGGTCCGGCTTCGCCGCGATGGCCAGTCGGTAGCAGGACGTCGCATCTGCAAGCCGGTTGTCCTTCTCTGCGATCCGCCCCAGCAAGTACCAGCCGTCCGCATGACGGGGATAGGCCTTGGTGAGTCGCTCCAGCACCTCGCGAGCTTGTGCCGCTTTGCCT
>VGXD01000066.1 GCA_016873525.1 Nitrospira sp.
CTCCCTGCTTCTCTGGGCCCTGCCGGCCACAGAGAACGCTTCGGCGCAAGTGATCCGCTCCGGCCCTTCGTCCTGCCACGCCATCGCCCTGACCTTCGACCTCTGCCCGGTCCGTGAGGGGTCAGGCTATGACGCGGCGTTGATCCAGACCTTGATCGACCGGCACATTCCGGCCACCTTTTTTCTGTCCGGGCGCTGGATGTCCAAACACGACGCGGAGGTCCGGGCCCTGCTGGCGGTGCCCTTCTTCGAACTCGGCACCCACGGCCAAGCCCACGCCCACCTCCCGCTCTTGGAGGAGGACCGCCAGCGCGCCGAAATCCAGGATGCCGTCGCGCTCTTCGAGGCCCGACACGGGCAACACCTCTCGCTGTTCCGCCCTCCCTACGGCGAATACGACGACCGCACCGTCGAGATCGTCCGTGCGCTGGGGCTGCGGTTCATCCTCTGGTCCGTCGTCTCCGGCGACCCGGACCCGCTGCTCTCACGGACCAAGATGGTCGAACGGCTCAAGGCCGGCACCCGCAACGGGAGCGTGATCGTGTTCCACGCCAACGGCAAGGGCAAACACACCAAGGAGGCGGTGGAAGACCTCTATCAGGAGCTGATCATTCCGAAGGGCCTTCAACCGGTCACCGTCTCCACGCTCTTGGGGCGGTGCGCAACGGAACAGGATCGCCATGTCAGCCCCCTCCATTAGACCCTACCGGGCGGAAGACCGGGAAGCCATAACCCTCATGCTGGCCGACTCGGACCCTTGGAAGACCTTGGGCTATACGGCCCAGGACTGGCAAGGGCTGCTTACCATGCCGCTCCAGGGGCGGGAGGGATTCGTCGTCGAAACGAACGGCGCGGCCGCTGGCTTGGCCCTGCTGCGCCAACGATTTCTCCTGGGCGACTACCTCGAACTGCTCGTCATCGCCCCCTCGGCGCAAGGTACGGGGCTCGGAGGATTCCTCCTGGACCATCTGGAGCGGCAGGTCTTTGCGCGCACGAACAATCTGTTCGTCTGCGTTTCCGACTTCAACCCAAAGGCCAGACAGTTTTACAAGCGCCACGGCTACGAGGAGATCGGCCCCATCCCCAACCTTTTGATCCGTGGAAGCGCCGAAATCCTGTTGCGAAAGACGACCGGGCCGGCGAGGAAAGGCTAAGAGCTGATGGCCGCTGCAAGAACGTTTCGTCCGGTCCGAACCATCAGCCATTAGCCATCGGCTCACCTCAGGAGAACCGCCATGCGTGTCACAAAACTCCTCCACACCAGGATGCGGGTCAGCAACATGGACCGGACGATCGCCTTCTATCGCGACGTGCTCGGGCTGCAAGTCATCGAACGCACAACCTCCCCTCGGGGCTCCCACCTGGCCTTTTTGTCCGTCCCCAACAGCCAGGAGCTGATCGAACTCTGTAGCTTTCCCGCAAGCGGGCCTGTGACCGTCCAGGAAGACTTGGTCCACTTGGCCTTCGAAGTGGAAAACCTGGACGAAACCATCCGCGCCCTGCAGGCCAAGAACATCGCGATCACCGACGGCCCGACGACAACTTCGTCCGGCAGCCGCTTCCTCTTCATCGACGCCCCGGACGGCTATGAGGTCGAGCTGATCGAACGACCGCCGAACATGACGATTGTCTAGAGGAAGCGGTCAGCCTTCAGCTGTCAGCCCGGAAGAGGACCCTGGCCCCCTAAGCCGGCTTGTCCCAGCGTCGAACGAACCGTACAATACGAGCATCCGATCGCTCTGCGTCTGCCGCTCTGAAAGCTGGACGCTGACGGCTGATTGCTGCACACTCGATCCCAGGCGCCCATGAGCAACACCACGACGACATCCCCCTTGGAAAGCAAATTGGCGCACTTGCCGAATCAGCCCGGCGTCTACCTGATGAAGAACGTCCGGGGGGAGATCCTGTATATCGGCAAGGCCCTGGTGCTGGCCGACCGCGTCAGGTCCTACTTTCAGAAAGGCGGCGACCACAGCCCCAAGACTCTCTTGCTGCTCGCCCAGGTGGCGGACCTGGAAACCATCGTGACCCGGTCGGAGCTGGAAGCGTTGATCCTGGAAAGCAACCTCGTCAAACGGCACCGCCCCAGGTTCAACGTCGTCCTGCGCGACGACAAACAATACCCCTACCTCCGCCTCCCGATCAAAGAGCGCTTTCCCCGGCTCTCGATCGTCCGCAGGGTCCAGAAAGACGGCGCGCTCTATTACGGCCCCTACGTCCCGACCGGCGCCTTGCGGGAAACGCTCAAAGTCATTCGCAAGGTGTTTCCGCTGGCGACCTGCGAGATCGAGATCGACGGCAAGGCCGAGCGGGCCTGCATCGAGTTCGAGATCAAACGCTGTCTGGCCCCCTGCATCGGCAACCAGAGCAGCGAGGACTACCACCGCATCGTCAAGCAGGTGCGGCAATTCCTGGAGGGCCGGGATACGGAACTCCTGGACGGCCTGCGCGAAGAGATGCGGACGGCGGCCGACCGCGAGCAGTTCGAGGACGCGGCGCGCTTGCGGGATCGGATCGTCAAGATCGAGCGGACGCTGGAAAAGCAGCGGGTGGCCCAGACGACCGCCACGGAGCAGGACGTCATCGGACTGGCCAGACAGGGCACCGCCGTGGACCTGCAAATGCTCTTCGTGCGGGGAGGCCTCTTGATCGGACGCAAAGACTTCTTCTGGCCCCTGGCTGCGGATGCCACGGACGAAGAACTGGTCCGCTCCGCCATCGAACAGTTTTACAACAAGGACCTGTTGCCGCCCAAGGAACTGCTCGTGCCGACGCCGCTGGGCGAGACCGCCCTCCTCGAAGCCTGGCTCTCCGAGAAAAAGGGCGAAGCCGTGAAGATCGTCGCGCCGGAGCGCGGCATCAAGCACGACCTCCTCCTGCTGGCCGAGGAGAATGCGGGCGCCGCGGTGACCGATCACCTCCGGGACGAGGAGAGCGACCGCCAGGCCGTCGCCGAGTTAAAGCGCTTGTTCCACCTGGAACGGGCTCCGCGCCGGATCGAAGGTTTCGACATCTCCAACACGATGGGGGACCAGTCGGTCGCCTCGATGGTCGTGTGGGAGGAGGGGCAGGCCAAGAAAGCGGACTACCGACGATTTCGCATCCAAACCGTCCGGGGCGCCAACGACTTTGCCAGCATGCAGGAAGCGATTCTCCGTCGCTACGGACAGGAAGAAGACCTGCCGCTTCCCGATCTGGTCCTGATCGACGGAGGGCTGGGCCAATTGGCCGCCGCCATGGAAGGGCTCAAACAGGTCGGCCGATCCGGTCTGGCCATGATCGGCCTGGCCAAGGCGCGGGGCGACAAGGAAGAGCGCGTCTTCCTGCCCGGACGGAAAAATCCGATCGTCCTCCGCGCCTCTTCTCCCGCCACGCATTTGCTGCAACGCATCCGAGACGAAGCCCATCGGTTCGCCATCGCCTACCACCGCAAGCTGCGCGGCAAAGCCTTGCTCGCCTCCCGCCTGGATGAGATCGACGGCGTGGGGAAAATCAAACGGAACCGCTTGCTCCGGAAATTCGGAAGTCTGCAAGCCATCGCCGAAGCCACGGACGAGCAGTTGCGGGACGCGGCGGGAGTCGATGCCAAGACCGTTGCGGCAATCAGGAAATCCCTCCCGTCACCCTCCACTGGGTGAATCCTCTCGGCACCCCTCCAGCCTGAGGTGCATCGGCATCCCCGCCATCGATCAGTCCCGATGGCACAGACTGCCCTGGGAGCGCCGGTGAGCGATCGGTCCATGCGGGCTTAAGTTTTCATGACAAGGAGCCGACTAATGAATCGTAGGCCCAGCCACCTATTAGCCCTTGCATGGCTGGTACGGGTTGGCCGGCTTCTGCCTCCATGGGCGCAGGCGTTCGTCGAGGGGTGCTGCCATGCCACAGCGTAACATCGACTCGGCGATCATGCTCAGGCTCGAACGCCAGGGTGCTTGCAACCTGGATGAACTGATCCAAGCCTTTCCCGGCTACGCCTGGAACCAGATGTTCGCCGCCATCGACCGCCTCAGCCGAAGCGGCGCCGTGACGCTCCAGCCTCTTCCACCCCGGGACTATCTGGTTTCGATTAAGCCTCATGGCGCGAAGAGCGGGCTTCGCCGGCGGATGACCGCATAAGAACCGGCCCTAGGGCTTCCCTACGCTCCTTCGCTTCCGGCTCCTTCCCTAACTGAACCCTCCCTCATTGACAGGCCGTGGCTTCTTCTCCTAGGATACCGCCCCGTGCATCGCGTCGGTCTTTCCAGAATTGATTGGCTATCACCACCCTGCCCCATGTCGGTTTCACAACTACCCCGGCGCACCCTCACGCCATCGACCATGCCGGATCCTTCCATTGAATAGGCTTCAGCAGCGTCAACCGAGACCGGCTCGCCGTGAGCCGCACCATCCGGCATCCAACAACCAGAAGGAGGTCCCATGTCGAACCTGAGCACTCCCCCACCCGCCCCCCTTGCCCCTGCCGGCTCGGGAGGAGCCCACGTTTCCCGCGTCGAGCATGGCTTCGAGATCATCGTCTTCGCCAGCCGCTGGATTCAGGCCCCGCTGTATGCCGGACTGATCGTCGTCGAATTGCTCTATGCCTATAAGTTTCTCACGGAGCTTTGGGAAATGGTGCACGGCATCACGTCGTCCACGGAGACCATCTTCATGCTCGGAGTCCTGTCGCTCATCGACATTACGATGGTCGCCAATCTGCTCACGATGGTGATCATCGGCGGCTACGCGACCTTCGTCAGCAAACTCGATCTCGAAGGCCATCGGGATCGTCCGGACTGGCTGACCCACGTCGATCCCGGCACGATCAAGGTGAAGCTGGCGGCCTCCCTCATCGGCATCTCCAGCATCCACCTCCTCAAGGCCTTCGTCAACGTCAGCAACGTGCCGACCGAGCACATCAAGTGGCAAATCCTCATCCACTTGACCTTCCTCGGCTCGGCGATCCTCCTGGCCTGGACGGACAAGCTGATGTTGCGGGAACGCAAGCACTGACGCCGATGGACAACGCCCGCTGGCCGATGCCCTCTCGACGGGGTAAGACGTTGGGGCAGGGCAGTCGCAAGGAAATTCTTGACACGATAATGCCCCCTGGCGCTACACTCGCACGACCAGTGCAGCGCGCGCCGAATAACGGGGGCTACGTCGCTCTGTCTATGGCGAGCTTCCCTTGCGCAAGGGCCGCGCAACGCCCGTGAGAAGCTGCCTCCTGTTGGATGCTGAGGACCGGCAGGGAGAGGCTGTCGACATGCGTGAAACCGCCGCAGCGCCACGGCAAGATCTTCGCTCGCAGAGAGGATTCCGGTCCGGCTGGACCACCGCCTTTAGCCTGACCGGCCTGCTGCTGGGGTTCCTGATCGATCTGCTCGCCCCCGCGATCGGGCAGGCCACCAACGGGTTGAACCTGATTGGCTCCGGCGGCATCTCTTCGGCGCTTGCCGGAGCCGACACGGCCGTCGCCACCGATTTCACGGCGATGAATACGAATCCGGCCGGGATGGTCCAAATCCGAGGCGAACACGCCGGTCTGGCCCTGGGCGTCCTCCTGCCGCAGATGCGTCTTCGCAACGCCAGCAACGACAGGGACGGGGAAAACGACCCCCTCGTCCTCCCGAACGCGGGCTATATCAAACATCTGAACGGCACAGCGGTGACCGTGGGGATCGGGTTTTTCTCCGTCGGCGGGACCTCCTCGGACTTTCGCGACCTCAAGACCGTGCCGGCACTCGGAGGGACGACCGACAAGACCTCCGCCCAGCTCCGCCATTACAAACTGGCTCCCAGCATCGCCTATGAAGTAACCGACCGCTTATCCGTCGGGGTCTCCCTGGGCATCTCCTATTCGGACGTGTCGCTGGCGGTCATCCCCAACACAGTGACCGGCTTCGAAACCACCGGCACCTGCAATCGGGCCAACGGTGCGAGCCCGCCAGGCACCTGTCCCTGGTCCTTGGGCTTCGCGCCCAAGTACGGCCTCATGTACAAACTCAACGACATGATCACGCTGGGCCTTGCCTACACCTCCAGCGTCCAGATGCCCTTCTCCGGGGGACAGATCACCAGGAATCAGCTTGGAATCGGCAAGGTGACCTACGACGCCACGGTGACCGGATTCA
The DNA here is from genome assembly GCA_016873525.1 of Nitrospira sp. Classification (GTDB taxonomy): domain Bacteria; phylum Nitrospirota; class Nitrospiria; order Nitrospirales; family Nitrospiraceae; genus SCVQ01. The sequence goes on from VGXD01000066.1 coordinate 6,111, forward strand.
AGTGGGCCGACGACCTCTCGGCCGGCCTGGCCATCCGTCCCAATAAGGACCTGCTGATCGCCTTCAAGTTTCAATGGATCAATTGGGACGCCGCCCTCAACAACCCCGTGGTGAATCTAACCAACGGGAACAATGCCGCCATGCCGACCGACCGGATCATCCTCCCCTACCAATGGAAAGACCAATATGTCATGGCCGTGGGAACGACCTATGACGTCACCGACCGCCTGAACGTGCGGGCCGCCTACAACTACGGCAACAACCCCGTTCCCAAACACACCGTAGATCCGACCAGCGCCAACATCACCGAGCATCACATCGCCGGAGGCGCGGTCTACAAACTGACCCCCACGCTGAAGCTCGAAGGCGTCTTTACCTTCGTCCCCAAAAACACGGTTACCTACGACAGCAATAAATACGGGAACAACACCACGCTCGATGTGGGGGGCTCCGAGTTCTTCGCCACGATCAGCTACTGGCCGCTGTAGCGGTCGGCACCCAGGTCAGCGCCACGAGCTTGATGGAAATGTTGGCCTTGGTGGGTTGAATCGATAGCGTCTCGATCGCATCGGCCTGGCCCTCGATCGCGGCCGCCAACCGGCCCGCGTCCGTCTGAAACTGCGCCTCCAGATCGGCTATCTGCTGATCGATCGACGCGACATTCTCCTTCGCCACTCCGACATCCTTGGTCTCTTTGATCGCCCGACCGGCCCCCCGGATGGCCGTCGTGGCTTTCCCGATCGTTGCGGCGCTGACGGACTTGCGTCCCATGAAGGCCTGTAACAGCGTCGCCCCCACGGAGATGGCCGCCTGGACCTTGCTCTGATTGGCCTGTTCCTCTTCCCGCGCCACAGCCTGTTCAGCCCTCCGCCTCCGCTCCTGGAGCGCCGCAAACTTCGGCGCGAATTTCTTCCGTAATTGGTCGGTCTGCCTGTCCCGCTCCTCATGGGCCAGTTGCTGAAGCCTGATCCGGAAGTCCCGTTCCGTTTCACCGGGCTTCGACAAGGCTTTCAGCGTCGGACTTCTAAACAACTCCAATTTCTGGGTCCGATAGAGCCAGCCGGAAAAGTCCTTGCTCCAGGCCTCGTAGTTCTTGGCCTTCCCCGCCGCAGCCGGCAACTCGGCATAGTGCGCCGGTTCCTGCGGCATCTTTTCCAGGTCGGCCACGACCACGTCGGCTTCAGCGGCCTCATCCCAATTGACGGCAATCGGCGCATCGGTCACGGGAGCCAGAACCGTCAAGTCCCGCGTCACCTCCGCGCCAGCCTTGGCATCCGTAAAACGCACCTGCCCGGAACCAAGCACCATCGGTCGATACTGTACGGGTCTGCCGGGCTGCGAGCCACGAAGCGAGACGAAGTACTGGGGCACATCAGGCGGGAGCATCGGTCTGGCGGACGTGAGGCGTGAGGCGTCAGGGGTGAAGGGTGAAGAGGGCTTCCCGACACCTACCGCCCTCCTCCTCACTCCTAACTCCTTACAGCTTTCCATCAGCGTCTTGATCTGGCTACGCGTCAGGGGCCCGCGCAGGTAGGAGAGCGTCCAGCGGGACTCGAACACCGTCGGCGCGTCCTCGTGGACGTTATTCATCAGAAAGATCCTGCTGCCGAGTCCGGCCAAGAGCTGCTCCATCTTCCGGCGGTCGAACTTCTTGCCGCTGCTGGCTGAAGCCCCTTCCAATCCTTCCAACACCCGAGCCTTGTCGCGTTCCGTCTGGAGACGGCCGATGAACCAGGTGCCGGCATTGGCCAGCCCCTTGTAATCCAAGTCCACCGGATTTTGCGTCGCCAATACGACGCCGACGCCGAAGGCCCGCGCCTGCTTGAGCAACGTGAGCAGCGGAGCCTTCGAGGGCGGGTTGGCCACGGGCGGGAAGTACCCGAAAATTTCGTCCATGTAGAGGAGGGCGCGCAGGCTCGTCGTCCCCGACTGCGTTCTCATCCAGCCCAACACTTGGCCGAGCAAAAGGGTGACAAAGAACATGCGCTCGGCATCGTTCAGATGCGCGATGGAAAAGATGGCGACCCGAGGCTTGCCCTCAGACGTATAGAGGATCTGCCCAAGGTCCAGCGCCTCCCCCTCCAGCCAGGCCGAAAAACCCGGCGCGGCCAGGAGATTATTGAGCTTCATCGCCAGGGCAAAGCGATCCTTGGAGGGATAGAAGGACTCCAGGTCCAGCACCCCGACTTTCGAGACAGGCGGCTGCTGAATCTGCTGGATGAGCGAGGCCAGGTCCAGGTCCTTCCCCTCTTCCCAGGCCTCACCTAAAATCGTCGAGAGCAGGATGTGCTCCCGGCTCTGGATCGGGTCCGCCTCGATGCCGAGCAGGCCCAACAGGCTGGTGACCGTGGTGCCGATCCTCTCGCGCAGCAATTCGGCCTCCTCGACGATCTCGCGGGGTGGAGCGGCAAAGGACTTGAGGATCGAAACGGGGATGCCCGCGTTGCTGCCCGGCGTGTAGATGGCAAAGTCCGCCGCCGCCTTCATCCGGGCAATCCGCTCTCCGTCCTGCCCCCACTCAGCCAGCCCCTTTTTCCAAAAGTCCGCCTGCTGGGAGGCATAGTCGCCGGGAGGGAGGCCCTTCTTACGCGCATCGTCTTCGTTGATCCAGGGGGCGAAGTCTTCCCCGCGCAATTGCGGAAAGGTCAGCAGCAAGTTGGAGAGGTCTCCCTTGGGATCGATGACGATGGCAGGAATCCCGTCAATGGCCGCTTCTTCCAGCAGGCCAAGGCAAAGTCCGGTCTTTCCACTGCCGGTCATGCCGACGCAAACCGCGTGGGTCACCAAATCCTTCGAATCGTAGAGCAGCCA